>NZ_CAQLEL010000088.1:0-6320 GCF_948826705.1 uncultured Ligilactobacillus sp. | reverse complement strand
TGATAGGTTTTTAAAAGAGAATGTCGAAGGTGATGTAAAATGACAGCATTAACAATCGTTATCGCAGGCACATGCTTGGCGATCGGAATTTTTATCGGATATGCAATTAATGAGTAAGGAGGCAATTTCTATGTTGGCAAATGGAGTGTGGAATGCACTAAATATTTTAGGTGTGTCAGGGTTACTAGTAGCTATTCTGATTAGAATGTCGCAAGGATACTTTATCAATGCTTTGGTACTAGTTGGATTACTAGTGGCTTACTTAGTCAGTGTGTGCATGACCAAATTATATGAGATCGTGGATCTATTGAGGATGAGAAAATGAAGTTCGCAATAGCAGTCGACATCTTGAGTAAAAAATTTGGTGATGTGCTATCAAATGAACGATGCGAGATGAAGAAATATGTTAAAAAACATCCAGAAGACAAGCTGATCGCAGAAGCCTTTGAAGTGTATATCAAGTTAGTTGGTATGCCGAAAAAAGGTGAAAAGAAGATCGATTGGAGTAAGTCTGGTGGCAAAAGATATAAGCCAAAAGGTAAGAAAGAAAATCGTTACTTCAAGACATGGTATCTATTTGATACGCAGACTGGTGAAAAATATGAATTTGGGATAGCACAAGAAGTTGCTGATTTTGTAGGCTGTAATGTTTCAACTGTCATGATAGCTAGACAAAAGAAATCACTACTAAGAAGACGCTACAAGGTGATCGCAGTCAAATAAAAAAGCTACCGCACTAATTGCGATAGCCCTCCAAACAAACATTCACTACAAATTATAACATGGAGGGCAATTTGATGGAAATCGATATGAGCAAAGCTGAGGAGTTTGCAGCGTGGTTTTCGGGTATTGATGTTGATGTGATCGAGACATCAGCTAATGTACGCAAGTTTTTCAAGCAAGATTATCCAAAATTAATGCGAGTGGCTGGTGTTGGAAATAGCTTTTTAAAATCGCCTGTGATCACTGATGAACCTAAAGCGCCCTCTTTTGGCAATAACTTAGAAGAGCGGATCGTAAAACGTGTATATGCACAAGAAACATTAGAGCGGGTCATTGATGCTTTAAATGCAATCAGGGATGAGAGCAAGCAAATATTAATTGCTGTATATGTTGATGATTTAGGCGCATGGGAGATATGCGAAAGGTTAGGATGCGAAGAAACACAATATCGAGTAAAAAAACGCAAGGCAGAAAATGAGTTTGCAGACGCTTTTGAGACGTGTTGTCCATGGTGGAAAGATCTACACAAATATAAGTGAAAAAGTCTGAGAAATCAGGCTTTTTTAATATAAAAGTATTGCAATTACGTAATGTATATAGTACAATAAAGTAGTACCAAGAAGGAGGTGAGATTGATGATCCTGCTTAAAAGGTTACAAGCAAAAAAGCCCACTAAAACCAAACTTACTATCAAGATCAATTTGGTAATCGTGAGCTTTGAGCTTACTTTTGAGTGGTAACATTGATTAGTTACCACAGGAGGGGAATCGCCCTTCCCCTTCTTGGTACTTTTAGTATAACACAATAATTAGGAGGTTGTACAAATGAAGTTATTTGAATATCAAAAAGGTAAATTTAAAATGAGCGCTTCTGTTAGACGAACTACAAAAAAAGAAATGATCACAAGTGCTATCGCTTTGATCGTGATAGCTGGATTAATTGCTTGGTGGGTGATGAAGTAATGGCATTATCACAGACAGAACGGAATAAACGTTGGCAAGCTAAGAATAAAGAGAAAGCTGCCTATATGCGTAAGCGATCGGTAGCAAGGACGTTTATCACGAAGTATGGTAAGTATGAAGATCTATTGGAGCTTAAAGAACTGCTTGATAAGAGATTATCTGAATAACCGTTGCTTTTCCGCTGGAAATCCGCTGTAAAACCGTCGAAATAGCGCTGGTAAACCGTCGGAACATCATAGTATCATGATAGTGTTCCAGAAATGGGACATGAGTTTGATTATTTACTTTGAGAATATCTTGGATGCGAAAGCATGACGTGCTAAAGCGTCGCTAAATAAGTTTAGCGTGTGGGCGCGATAAGTCCTTGCCACCACAACGACCGAGAGTGGCAAAATGGCTTAATCTAGTGAGCGGTAACTTCCCCATACCGTGTTGGTGCAATTCCAGCTTTAGCCTTTGTTCATATCATAAGTCAGCTTAATCGCTGGCTTTTTTTGTTTTAGGAGGTATACGATTATGGATGGACAAAAATTTCTAAATCTATGTATCGAGAAGATTTCTAAACACATGGGAGTAGCCAAAGAAAATGTTTTGGCTGTGTGGAGTTGTAAGGTGTTGCAAAATAACAAAGCATTACTAGGTATTTCAGGATCTAACGATGCATATTATGAGTTTACCTATAACGGAGATAAAAAAGAATTGTACATGGATGTTTATTCTAAAGATCACAATGTAGCTTTTAAAAATATTGAGTAGTCAGCTGTAACAGGCTGGCTTTTTATTTTGCAGAAAGGAGCGATCAAATGAAAGTAATCGAAATGCCTATTGATCAAGTTAAGCCATACGAAAACAATCCCCGAGTCAATGATGATGCGGTAGAAGTAACAACTAATTCTATCAAAGAATTTGGGTGGCAACAACCAATTGTGGTTGATAAAGATAACGTGATCATTGTAGGTCATACACGCTTAAAGGCTGCTAAGAAATTAAAATTGAAAAAAGTTCCAGTTGTGATTGCTGACACATTATCAGAACAACAGGTCAAAGCATATCGTTTAGCTGATAACAAAACCGGTGAATTAGCTGATTGGGATATGGAACTGTTAGATATAGAACTAGATGATATTGTTGATCTGGATATGTCTGATTTTGGATTTGATGATATTGAAGAAGATACTAACAAAGATCTTGAAGATTTGTCAGATAAAGATTTAACAGTTTATCAGCTTATCTTAGATTTTGAAAATGAAGAAGAATTACAAAGTGCTTATGGAGCATTAGCCGAGGAGGGGTATCAATGCAAAATTTCGACATTTTAAGAGAAAGTAAAGTAGATAAAACTTTCAGAGTTGCACAAATTGAAAATGACTTTGATTTAAATATAGAAAAAAGTGTCGAACATTTTAAAGGATCGTTTGATTTCCCTGAAAGTTGGCAAATCGGATTAATTGTTGGTGGATCTGGAACAGGTAAAAGTACGATTGCTAACGAAATTTTTAGTAATAATGTTATACAAGGCTTTGAATATACACATAAGAGTGTTGTTGACGATATGCCTAAAAACATGAGCTTAAAAGAAATTTCAAAGCTATTTTATTCTGTAGGGTTTGGATCAGTACCATCATGGTTAAAGCCATATCATGTATTATCTAACGGAGAAAAAATGCGTGTGGACATTGCTCGAGCATTAGCTGAAAAAGACTTAATAGTTTTTGATGAGTTTACATCAGTTGTAGATAGAAAAGTAGCAAGAACAACATCTATTGCGATCAATAAGGCAATTAAAAAAAGTAACAAACAATTTGTTGCTATTTCGTGTCATTTTGATATAACCGAATGGTTACAGCCAGATTGGGTATTTAATACCGATACAATGCAATTTTCTTTTATAACGGGCACCGACCCGAAAAACGGTTTTATATCAGAAAATGCGATTATCAAGAATGGCGAAGATTTAGGAAGTATCACTATTTAGATACATCTTTAAATAAAGCGGCTAGGTGCTTTGGTATCTATGATGATGAAAAAATTATTGGTTTTGTAGCAATTTTGCATGTACCACACAAAATAAAGAATCTAAAACGAATATCGAGAATAGTTATTTTACCAGATTACCAAGGTATTGGTATAGGTACGCAAGTAGTTGATTTTTTTGGAGAATATTATAAAAAGCTAGGTTATAAGTTATCAATCGTTACTAGTGCCAAGAATATGATTTTTTCTTTAAAAAGTAATCCCAAGTGGAGAATGTCAAGATATGGTTATGTATCACAGCATTCTAATAAAACATGGAAGGTTCGAAAAGTGAAAACTGCTGGATTCATGTACAAATAGAAAGGAGGTGGCGTTACTTGAAATGGCAAGAGGACAATATAAGAAGTGGCTGAAGCAAGAAAATTTATTATTATTGCAAGGTTGGAAACGTGATGGCCTGACTGATGAACAAATCGCTCATAATATTGGAATTAGACGTGAGACGTTGTATGACTGGATAAAGAAATACCCTAACATATCCAACGCCTTAAAAATGGGAAAAGAGCAGGCTAACTTTATCATTGAGAATGCACTGTTCAAAAAAGCTAAGAATGGGCACGTCACCGCCCAGATATTTTGGCTCAAAAATAATTGGCGTGATAAGTATAACGATAGTCAGTTATCGGTTGAAGAAAGAGAGTTGCTTAAGCATCGTATTAAAGACTCTGAACTTGATACGAAAATCAAAGAAGCTAAACTTAAGATCTTGCAGAGTGAGGGTGCTAATGCAGAAGATCACTTATTAGAATTGATCGAAACGATTGAAAGCGAGGATGAACGGGAACATGGCACTGAATGACGTACTGACAAAGAAACAGCGTGAAGTGTTACATGCTTATCGTACTCAAGAATTTCGTTTTCTAATCAATTCGGGTTCTGTTCGTTCAGGCAAGACGTATATTGACAATTACTTATTCTTGCTTGAGTTGTATAGAGTCAGAAAGCTGGCAAAACAGCTGAGAGATTCAAATCCTAAATATATTCTTGCTGGTGTATCGTCAGGTACGATCTATACGAATATCATTTCAGAGCTTGGTAATCAATTTCGCATATCACCTAAGACTGACCGTTTCGGGCATTATCATTTGTTAGGCGTTGAGATCGTGCCAGCATATACTGGTTCTATTCGTGGTATGGCATCTATACGTGGTATGACAAGCTATGGAGCATATATCAACGAAGCTTCATTAGCTGATCAAAACGTATTTCAAGAGATAAATAACCGCTGTTCACGACCAGGAGCGCATATTATTTGTGATACTAACCCCGACCATCCCGAGCATTGGTTAAAAGCACAGTATATCGATAAAGAAAATGATAGTGGCAAGACGTTGTACTTTAATTTTAAGCTTGAAGAAAATACAACACTTGATCAAAGCTATATCGAAGGTCTTAAGGCGACCACACCAACGGGGATGTTTTACGATCGTTCTATCTTAGGGTTATGGGTATCAGGTCAGGGACTTGTTTATCCTGAGTTTGACAGACGTACAATGACAATAAGCAGACAACAAGCGTTCGATGAAACATACGAGCGCTTTTTTGTTGGCGTTGACTGGGGCTTTAACCATAAGACTGTTTTTACTGTTATGGGATATAGAGATGGTCAATATACGCTAATGGAAGAGCATGCTGCTAGTTATGAGCAGATTGCTTATTGGGTAGATGTGGCAAAGGATATTAAGGAGCGTTTTGGGAACATCCCTTTTTATTGTGATACTGCTAACCCTGAACATATTTACGATCTGAGTCAAGCAGGCATTCGAGCAATGAACGCTAATAAAAATGTCTTGAATGGTATCGAGTATGTAGCTGGAGCAATGCATAACGACAAATTTAGAGTCGTCTATGATGATTGTCCACAGTTTCGCAAAGAGATCTATAACTATGCTTGGAACGAAAAGACGGGCGATGTCATCAAGAAAGATGATGACTGTATGGACAGCATGCGTTACGCAATGTATAACGATTATCTGGACCACTTAGAAGAAAGCATGTCAGTTGAAGAGCTGGCTAGATTGAAGAGGTATATGTAATGTTAAAAGTGAATGAATTTGAGAACGGCATAGAGTTAAGTGATAACAGTATGCTGTTTCCTTTTAGCGTTGAAAGCAATATCCATTATCGGGTCAACTCTTTAGATGACTTGAAAGGTAACAATTATGAGACGCTAACACAGATGATACGGCACTTCATCACTAATCAAGTGCCACGATTGGAAGTTTTAGATGGTTATTCTAAAGGACGTAATGCAGGTATCTTTAGTGGTGATCGCCGTTTGGATAAAAATAAAGCTGATCATCGGATCGCACATAATTTTGGTAAGTTGATCGCACAATTTGTGGCGGGATATACGACTAGCGTGCCACTGTCATATAGTTTGCCAGATGATAACGAGTTGAACGATAAGCTACTAGAGTTCAATAAAGCAAACGATATAGCGACCTTGGATAACGAGTTGATGTATGATGTGGCTAAATTTGGACGTGCTTACGACATCCAATATAAGAATGATGACGGCAATAAGATCAAACAAGCGAATGTGTTTGAAACGTTTGTGATCTATGACACGACTATCGAACGCAGACCAGTAGCGGCGGT
>NZ_CAQLEL010000087.1:0-2711 GCF_948826705.1 uncultured Ligilactobacillus sp. | reverse complement strand
TTGAGCATTTTCACCAAGTGGACAAATCTCATCATCGACCATCTCGTTAGCGAACTTCTTAATACCATCAAAGAATCCCATCTTAATCCCTCACGATCATCTTTTAATTCATACTACTTCAACATGTCTTCGATATCATCTTTGCTGTTAACTTGAGGCATTTCTTTCTTAGGCATGGTTGTGGTATTTTTGACCACATCACTTACCATTGCTTCACCGAGTGCGGTTTGATTTTGCATATCAACAACTTGTCCCATCAAGACATACTTATACTCTGCTTGGATCTTTTGCGCAAAGCCTTCGATCTGAGCTTTAGTGCTCGATAAAGTCTTTTGCACCTCAGGATCATTAGCGATCAAATTGTTGTCATAGATCCGATTATAGTAACTGAGCGTCTTGTTCATCTCGGGCAAAATATTTACTACCATACCTTCAAAAGTGAAGATCTTAGGTGGATCATTCAAGATCTTCACCGCAATATCATCAAAATAACTTTGCAATTTGTACTTAGGATCGATATAGCGCAAAGTAGGATTGTTCGTGATCGCAACCATCACTGCATTTGCTTGGGCAAAATACTGATCCACACTCGTGCGCCATTTTTCGATATCATCATTATTGTAATCAAAGCGTCGTTTTACGTTTTTGGCAAATTTAGCTCGGTCAGCTAAATAACCGTTGATGATCGCACGATTTCTTTGCATCACCCTTTGACGTTCTAACTCTTGGATACTCGGTTGATGAACTTTGCGTGCCGAATTTTTTCTTGATCTATAGATAAGATACGCGATCACTGCACCAGGAATGCCAATGTACCAAGGTAAAAATAAAACCAGTAAAATTGCAATTATCCAATATACTACTTTTTTCATTTTTCATTAACGTCCTTTTTCTGCGTATTCTTTGACCTTTTGCTTCATTTTTTCTTCCATTTCGTTGAGCTTTTGCGTCGAAATTTCACGGATCCGGCGGCCTTCTTCTTGGATCTGCATCGTTTCATCCAAAGTTTGGATCAGTTTATTTTGCGCATATTCTAGTGATTCGATATCAACGATCGCTCTTTCATTTTCCCGTGCCGTTTCCACACTTGTTTGATGTAATGCATCTGCCCCTTGAACTAACAGATCATTTGTCAGATCACTAATACCTTTTTCCGTAGCCGCAACTTGTTTTTGGCGTAACGTACTCATAATGACCACAAAGTTAGTACGCCAAGCTGGCAAAGTCGTCATGATCGTAGTTTGGATCTTTTCAGCTAAATTGACATTATTTTCTTCGATCAGGCGAATTGATGGCGCACGTTGAATGATCATCTGCCGGTTAACTCTAAAGTCATATTTCCGTCGATCAATTGCTGCAACGTATTTATTAGCAACTTCCAAAAGTTCTTGGATCTTAGCTTCATCTTGGGTTGGATCTTTTTTTGCCTCGTTTAATTCAGGGATGATCTTAGTCACAAGCTCTTCTTCGTAAATTTCCAAACCTGCTATCAAGATATTAGTAACCCTAAATAAATTCAAGTTTTCGGTATAGAATGCGTCTAATTGCTTATTATCTTCCACCAAAACCTGTTGATCGACTCCCAGTTTATTTTTCAAAGCATCGATTCGGTCAGAAGTAGCTTTAAAAATATCTTGTTTCTTTTCTGGAACTAATTTGCTTGGCTTTTTCTTGAATAGCCCAAAGAAACCTCCACGATCTTCTTGTTGTGTCTCTTCACGCTCGACTTGTTCGGCGATTTCCTGTAAGTTGATGCTCTTGATCACATCAGCCAACATATTAAGATCAGCGCTGACAGACTTACGATTGCTGTCATCAAGTCCTTTTTCCATATATTTCTTAGAAAAGGCATCAATGCTATCCGCTGCTTTTTGACCATAATTCGTCAACGTGATCCGCTCAGCATAGTTGAGTTGTTTAGATTGTTTTTCAGCTAATTCTTGATCATTTTTATCTAGCTTATTATAGATCGTCTTTTCAACTTTTGGTGTCTCTGCTTGTACAAGTACATTGGCAGTATCATTACTCAACAAATCCGACACATCAGTACCCGCTGATGGCACTGGTGCTTGAGTAGTAACTGGTTTAGCGACCACGCTTGCTACTTCATCTGCACTTTTGACGACTTGCTTATTTTGCTCTTTGGTCTGATTGTACATTTCACCCATTAAATCGTCGCCTTGATCAACATCTAATAAATCTTCATAATTCATTTGAATACCCTCCTATATATGTAAAATCGTTTTAGGTTTATTATATTTAAAACTAAATTCATTTGATATTGTACATATACACGACTAATTCCATGTATTTTTCCTTGCAAAAACGCAAATAAAAAAGTACCAGCAAATTTTTTGCTGATACTTAAATGGTTATTTCTTAACTGGTGTCTTTTCGGCCCGTTTGAGTGCATCTTGGATACAATCGAGATACAACTTGCTGGCATCTTCACGTCCACCAAAGTGTGTCCCATCAGTGCCTTCAAAGACTTCTTGATGTGCTCGGGCAACTTGGTCCCAGTCGCCGATCGTGATGAACTTGTATTTACTTGGTAAAGTCCGTTCCCACACACCCAACTTATATGAGTTATACGAAGAATCGGCATGACCATCATGCGGAGTGATGAAGATCAAATGATGCCCTGGTTTCAAGTCATCGATCACCTTTTGCGTTTGTTCTTGATAATCATCTAACGAGTTGGTCCCGATACA
>NZ_CAQLEL010000086.1:0-5536 GCF_948826705.1 uncultured Ligilactobacillus sp. | reverse complement strand
TAACGCCGATAGTAGTTAGGGGATCGCCCCTTGCGAGGGTAGGAAGTTGCCACGCGTTATTCCGGCATAGCTCAGTTGGTAGAGCACCTGACTGTTAATCAGGCTGTCGACGGTTCGAGTCCGCCTGCCGGAGTTGATTTTAATGGAGAGTTGTCCGAGTTGGCCGAAGGAGCATGATTGGAAATCATGTAAACGGGTACTAACCTGTTTCAAGGGTTCGAATCCCTTACTCTCCGTTTTAAAATTATGGCCCGTTGGTCAAGTGGTTAAGACACCGCCCTTTCACGGCGGTAACATGGGTTCAAATCCCGTACGGGTCACTTATGGAGGATTAGCTCAGTTGGGAGAGCGTCTGCCTTACAAGCAGAGGGTCACAGGTTCGAGCCCTGTATCCTCCATTATAATTATGGTCCTATGGTGTAGGGGTTATCACGCCTGCCTGTCACGCAGGAGATCACCGGTTCAAATCCGGTTAGGACCGTTGCAATTACTGATTGCATTTTAAATATTGTTGTGGCTCGGTAGCTCAGTTGGTAGAGCAAAGGATTGAAGCTCCTTGTGTCGGCGGTTCGATTCCGTCCCGCGCCACCATGGAAGGGTAGCGAAGTCTGGCTAAACGCGGCGGACTGTAAATCCGCTCCTTCGGGTTCGGTGGTTCGAATCCACTCCCTTCCATTTTTCATGATAGGGATATAGTTTAAAGGTAGAACTACGGTCTCCAAAACCGTCGGTGTGGGTTCAATTCCTACTATCCCTGCCATGATGGCGATAGTGGCGAAGTGGTTAACGCACCGGATTGTGGCTCCGGCACGCGTGGGTTCGATTCCCACCTATCGCCTTTTGATTGGGGTATAGCCAAGCGGTAAGGCAAGGGACTTTGACTCCCTCATGCGCTGGTTCGAATCCAGCTACCCCAGTTTAGGGATTTGTTCCTTTTGAAATGGCGGTATAGCCAAGTGGTAAGGCAGAGGTCTGCAAAACCTTTATCACCGGTTCAAATCCGGTTACCGCCTTTTGTTGGCTTAATATAAGGTAACTAATAAAATTTAATTATGCCGGTGTGGCGGAATTGGCAGACGCGCTGGACTCAAAATCCAGTGTCCGTTGAGGACGTATCGGTTCGACCCCGATCACCGGTATCATTTTAAAGGCTAGATGTTGGATCTAGTCTTTTTTTTGTAAAAACTTTTATTTGTATACCGTACCAAAAAAGCTGTGTAATGAACAAGTTATCATTACACCATAAAAAGTATAGTACCATAAATGTTTAAGGCTAGATTAAGTTCTAGCCTTTTTTAGTGCAAAAAAATTACTTATAAGTTATGATATTAATGTTGAGTTATTGATAAAGTTTGTTGTGTAAAACTCTTGTTTATAAAGGTTTTGCCCAATATAACATTTGATATATCTAATATATATAATAAATTTTAATGTATAGGAGTGATTTTATTGCAAATTGTAAAAACGCGTTCATTTTGGAACGCTACAGCTTTAACTTTAGCTTGTGCCTTACTAGGGGTACTTTTAGCTAAATTACCATATTTAGATCTTGTTGGGACATTGGTCATCGCTTTGTTGTTGGGGATGGCACTACAGGTGAAGCCAAATTGGGTAGAAGCTTCCAAACCAGGTGTTAGTTTTATTTCAAATAAGTTTTTGCGACTTGGGATCATTTTACTGGGCTTTAGGCTCAATTTAATGAAGTTAGCCGATGCTGGGATAAAAACGATCTTGATCGCGATCTTCTTAGTTACGGTGACGATTTATTTGACCTATTATTTATGCGAACGCTTTGGGGCTGAAAGTGATCTGTCCATCTTGACTGCAGCAGGTTGTGGTGTTTGTGGAGCGGCAGCAGTTATGGGGGTCTCACCACAGATCAAAAATGATGGTGTTGATGAAGAAATAAAACGTGAAAATGAAGTACTTGCGATCGCAGTCGTTTGTGTCATGGGGACTTTATTTACACTGATCGAGATCGGATTAAGACCGCTACTTCACATGACTGATTCACAATTTGGGGTCATGGCAGGTGGTTCTTTACACGAGATCGCTCATGCAGTGGCAGCTGGTAGTGCAGGTGGATCGATCAGTTTAGATGACGCTTTGATCATGAAATTATCACGCGTCTTGTTATTAGCTCCAGTTGCATTATTGATCGGTATCTGGTATCAAAAACATTTAGCTAAAAAAGGAAAGCTAAAACAAAGTACGGGTGAAAAGAATAAATTACCAATCCCATGGTTTATGGCGGGTTTCTTGATCTCAAGTATCATTGGAACTTTTATTCCGTTACCTCAAATTTTGATCGATGGCTTAGTTCAAGCAGCTTATATTTTCTTGGGAATGGCGATGGCTGCTTTAGGAATGTCGGTCAACTTCCATGTGATCGCTAAACGTGGTAAAAGCGTATTTACAGCCTCTTTGATCTCTTCGGTCGTATTATTGATCTTAGCCGCTGGGGCTGCTAAATTATTCTTTTAGTTAATAGCGTACTATCTGCTGATAGTACGCTATTTTTATAGGTCTTTGTTTGAAATGAAAGCGGAATTATGCTATTTTTAAATTGTAATTGAAAATGATTCTCAATTAGAATCGGGGGTGAGATAATGCAAAAATTATCTGAAGTAATGACACGGGGCAAATATGTCGTAGCTCAAGTAACGGCTGAACATCAATTGAAAAAACGTCTCAGTGAGATGGGAATGGTGCGGGGCAAAGTATTGACTGTGTTCAACCAAAATATACACGGAAATGGGGCTATGATCCATTTTCAAGGGCAACGTCTAGCTTTAAGTGATAGTATTGCAAGTTGCATTGAAGTTTTAAGTGTTAATGAGCTAGCAGAGCAAGAATTAATGCCACTTTCCCAGTTAAACTTAAAGCAAAGCTGTTTAGTTGCCAAGATAGGTGGTAAAAAAGAATTAAAGCGGCGCCTGATGGATATGGGATTGACGCAAAATACTTTAGTTACCCTAGTAAATACAGCACCATTAGGCGACCCGCTGGAGATCTTGTTACGAGGCTATAAGCTGACCTTACGTCGATCTGAAGCTGAGTTGATCATGGTAAGGGAGATAAGCATATGAAAGAAATAGCACTAGCTGGAAATGCCAATAGTGGCAAAACAACTCTATTCAATTATCTGACCGGGGCTAATCAGCGCGTTGGAAATTGGCCGGGAGTTACAGTCGAACGTAAGGCTGGATATCTAAAAAAGAATAAGGCGATCTTATTGCAAGATCTACCTGGGATCTATTCACTATCACCATATACACCAGAAGAATTAGTAACACGTAAGTATTTATTGGAAAAACGGCCAGATAAGATCGTTGATGTAGTTGATGCGACCAATATCGAGCGAAATTTATACTTAACTTTGCAATTATTAGAGACTAAGATACCACTTGTATTGGCTTTAAATATGGCTGATCTCTTAAAAAAACAGGGTCGAAGGATCAATACGAAAAAATTGGCTTATCTTTTGGGGATCCCGGTGATCAAGGTCAGTGCGCTCAAACGGGAAAATATCGCTACATTAGTTGGTGAGATGCAAAAAAAGCAAGCTCCACCAGAGATCATACCCAAATATGATCCACGGTTAGAATCAGCCTTAGCTCAAATAGCAGAACAATTACAGGGGATCGTAACAAAAGATGAGTTGCGGTTTTATGCGATCAAATTGTTTGAACGCGATGAACAGATCCAAGCTGAATTGAAGTTAGATGCTAAACGTCGGGAAGCGATCGCTGACTTGATCCAAACAGCAGAAAAAATTTTTGACGATGAGAGTAGTAGCATTATCATCAATGCCCGTTATGACTTTATTTCACGTGTTATGGACCAGTGTGTGATCGATGAAGGTGATTTTTCACTGAGTATCTCTGATCGGATCGATCTTATCGTGACGAATCGCTTTTTGGCATTACCGATCTTTTTTGGGGTTATGTGGGCTGTTTATTATTTATCGATCCAAGTTATTGGAACTGCTGGATCAGATTGGCTAAATGACGTTTTATTTGGCGAATATATCCCCAAATTTACCGAAGATCTGCTTAGCTCGTGGCATGTAGCTCCATTTATGCAAGGCCTGATCATTGATGGGATCATCGGAGGGGTTGGAGCTGTGCTCGGCTTTTTACCTCAGATCATGATGCTTTTTTTATGTTTAGGGATCTTAGAGGATTGTGGCTATATGTCTCGGATCGCCTTTGTGATGGATCGGATCTTTCGACGTTTCAATTTGTCGGGCAAATCGTTTATCCCATTATTAGTCTCTACAGGCTGTGGGGTTCCTGGGATCATGGCGACTCGGACGATTGAAGCAGAAAAAGATCGTAAGATGACGATCATGCTAACGACTTTTATGCCATGTTCAGCTAAATTGACTGTGATCGCTTTGATCGCTGGGACCTTTTTTAAAGGTCAGAGTTTAGCAGCTCCAGCGGCGTATTTTTTAGGGATCATAGCTGTGATCGGCTCGGGGATCTATTTGAAAAAAACAGCCTTATTTGCTGGTGATCCTCAGCCATTTGTGATGGAGTTGCCAGCTTATCATCTCCCAAAGTTAGATAATATCGTACGGTATGTTTGGTTAAAGAGCAAGGGGTTTGTCCAAAAAGCTGGAACGATCATTTTTGCTTCGATGGTCGTGATCTGGTTTTTATCAAATTTCAATTTTAGATTAGAACAAGTTCCCCAAGAAAGCAGTATGTTGAAGGGCATCGGAAGCTTGTTAGCCCCAGTATTTGTGCCTCTTGGTTTTGGAGATTGGCGTGCCGTCTCGGCTGTTTTAACTGGCTTGATCGCTAAAGAAAATTGTGTAGCTACTCTTCAAGTAGCTTTTGGAAATCCACCAACACAAGCTCGGTTTGACCAGCTTTTGACAGCAGCCTATACGCCAATGGCAGCCTATGCTTTTTTGGCGTTCAATCTATTATGTGCGCCGTGTTTTGCTGCGATCGGAGCAATGCATAAAGAGTACGGGGATGCGAGTTGGACTTGGCGCGCTATCGGTTATCAAACATTTTTAGCTTATTTAGCAGCTATGTTGATCTATCAGATCTCAGTACTTGCAAGTGGCAATTATTCAATCTATAATGTGATACTTGTTTTATTAGGTATCACATTGATCGTTTACGGTTTATTTATCAAGAAAAGTAAACCGCAAGCGTTAGAACAAGCAATAGAAATGAGGGATTCAGAATGGTCGCAACACTGATCTTAGGCTTAGTGATCTTTGGGCTAGTAGCATGGATCGTGTATACTAGGATCATTAAGCAAAAAAACAGCGAATGTGGTTCGTGCCACAATGTTGGCTGTCCGCTGATCGATGTCCAAAAGATCAATAAAAAAGAACATTTATAGATCTAAAAGGGTAAGAAAGTAATTCTTACTCTTTTTTTAAGGTGTAAAATTTAACTATTTTGATACGATCTGTGCTAAACTATTCTTGTTAATGTAAGTGCTTTAATTGCTAATTTTAAAGCTTTTTTAAATATTTAGAGAATGGGGTGTAGAGGAAGATGAGTACACG
>NZ_CAQLEL010000085.1:0-24306 GCF_948826705.1 uncultured Ligilactobacillus sp. | reverse complement strand
TACGCTTGTCTTTTGGTTGATCGCTCCTTTTATCTCACAAGGTGATCCAAGAATGGTCTCGATCTATCGTTCATTAGCTTTAGCTTTATTGATCATTCCGTCAATGAGTCTTTTGCGCGGATATTTTCAGGGCTTTCAGGATATGGCACCATCAGCTTTATCGCAATTGATCGAACAATTTTTGCGAATAATCTATATGTTGTTAGCGACCTATATCACGATCAAAGTTATGGGGCTACCATTTGAAGTAGGGGTTTGGCAGTCGACTTTTGCTGCTTTTATCGGCGCTATAGGTGGGACTTTGTTGTTAGTGGGCTACTATCTTAAACATAAAAAAAGATTAGATGAGCTAGTATCTCAGAGTAACGATCAGCTCGAAATAACAAATAAGACCTTATTAAAAGAGGTATTATATCAAGCTTTGCCATTTATTTTTATTGCATGTGCGATGTCGATGTTTAATTTGATCGACCAGTTTACATTTCCTGTGATCATGCAACAAGCAGGTGCGTATAGTATGGCTCAGATCAATGCCTTGTATGCTCTGTTTGCGGGGAATGCCAATAAGTTGATCATGATCGTGGTGGCACTATCGACCGCGATGGCAACGACAGCGATACCACTTCTAAGTGAAGCTGTTGCTAAACGCGATGGTACTTTGATGAAAAAACAACTATTAGAATCTCTAGAGTTGTTGTTTTTTGTAATGTTACCAGCTGTCTTGGGGATGGCTGCGGTCAGTCGCCCGCTTTACCTAGTATTTTACGGTTATGAAGCAACAGGGATCTTTGTTTTAGCGATCTCGGCGTATGTGGCATTAGCAATGGGACTATTTAACGTTTTAGGCTCATTATTGCAAGGGATCTATGAAAACAAACAAGCTATCAAATATACCACCTTGGGGTTAGGTGTAAAATTAGTCCTTCAATATCCATTGACTCTTTGGTTGGGTGTTTTTGGACCACTCTTAGCGACAGGGATCGCGATGAGTTGGGCCAGCTATTTAATGCTTCGCTTTTTATATTTGAAGTATAATTTACCGACGGGACAGTTACAAGTTAATGTCAATAAGATGTTTATGGTAGCATTATTGATGTTTGGCGTGACGTTACTGTTCGTAGGTGGTTATTATAGGATATTTCCCGGGAATAATCGCTGGTCAGCTTTGGTGGTTTTGAGCCTAGCCGTTGGGGTCGGAGGCTATCTATATTTACTGGCTTGTTTTAAACTGGATCTATTACAACGGATCTTAGGCACAAAAGTGACAAGTAAATTACAAAAGATATTTAGGTGGAGATAAGATGAGATTAGATAAATATTTAACGACTGTGGGATTGGGGACACGCTCTGAAGTAAAAAAATTGTTACGTAAAAAAAGCGTCAGTGTTGACGGTGAGGTCACCACTGACGGAAAATTTCAACTTGATCCTACTATTTCCCAGGTTATGGTAGGACAAAAAGTACTTACGTATCAAAATTATTATTACTATATGCTAAACAAACCTAAAGGAGTAGTTTCGGCGACCACGGATAGGGTCGAGAAAACCGTTTTAGATCTTTTGGTCGAACCTGCAAGTAACCAAAAACTTTTCCCGGTGGGGCGCTTAGACAAAGACACGACAGGATTGTTGCTTTTAACAAATGATGGGGCAATGAGTCATGAATTGCTAAGCCCCAAAAAACATGTAGCTAAAACTTATATCGCCCAGATCGCAGGAATAGTGACGCTAGCAACTTGTGTGACCTTTGCTAGTTCAATGACGTTAAAAAATGGCGAAAAAACAAAACCTGCCAAGTTGAAGATCTTAACTGTTGATAAAGCACATGAGCGATCTGTGATCGAGATCACGATCACAGAAGGCAAATATCATCAAGTGAAGCGGATGTTTGCAGCAGTAGGAATGAAAGTTTTGGAGTTAGAACGTCTTCAAATGGGGAGTTTAAAACTCGATCCCACTCTAAAGCGGGGGGATTACCGTCCCTTAAGCGAGCAGGAATTAGCTAAATTGCGCCATGAAAGTTTGTAAATGTTCAATAATATCGGTCGGTAAAACAACATATTTACTTTGGGAGAGTTCACTTGCAACGGCGCTGTGCAAATAAACGGCGGCATCTAAAACCTCAGCTGGAGCTAGTGTTTTGAATTGCCCCATAAAAGCAGCGATGATCCCAGTCAAAGTATCACCCATGCCACCGGTCGCCATATAGGGACCACCAATCGGCAACCGGCTGAGCGTATTATCACGGTGATAGATCTCAGTGTGATGCTTTTTTAAAACAACGTGAGCAGCTAGTTTTTGTTGGGCGCTCTGATTTGCCTGAGGCAGTTGCTCTGCGATCGCTAGTCCAGATAAACGAGCCCATTCGGCTTGATGTGGGGTGTAGATCACCTGACATGTCGGGTAAAAGGGCTCGTTTTGTTGTGCAAGTAGCGTGATCGCTGACCCATCAATGATCAAAGTGGCAGTTGGTCTTACCGCTGTTAAAGTTATTTTCAATATCTGTTTTGCAAGTTGGTCTAGACCTAGACCAGGTCCAATGACGATCGTATCAGCTTGTTTTATAGCTTGGGTCAAAGCT
Organism: uncultured Ligilactobacillus sp.; assembly: GCF_948826705.1. Taxonomy (NCBI): domain Bacteria; kingdom Bacillati; phylum Bacillota; class Bacilli; order Lactobacillales; family Lactobacillaceae; genus Ligilactobacillus; species uncultured Ligilactobacillus sp. Next base: position 21,726 of record NZ_CAQLEL010000085.1, on the reverse strand, counting down.
TCAAAGTCGCTGTGATCAACGACCATTGCTTCAGGTAAGCGAGCATGAAGTGCAAAAAAATTTGAACTATTTGTAGCACATGTGACAAGACCGGCGCCGGCATGGACTGCAGCGCTAGCAGACATGATCACAGCACCTCCCATATTTTTGTTACCACCGATGATCAAGATCTTACCGAAATTTCCTTTGTGACTTTGCTTAGGCCGGGGCTTGATAACTTGTTTTAGACAAGCTACGGTCAAATTTTTCATAGTTTCCATTGTATCCAACTCCGATCGCTAAAGATATTCTATGTCCAAGGTAAGTCATTTTATTATATTTTTCAACTGATAAGATAAGTGTTAAGGTGGAAGTTGTCAAAATTTATGCTAAAATAGGGAGGAGATCGAATCTAAATAAGAGGTGGATTTTTATGACAATCGATTGGAAAGAAGAAGCCGCTAAACGCAAAGACGATATGTTGGCGGACTTAAAGACCATGCTTCGGATCGAAAGTGTGCGCGATGAAGCAAAAGGAACCCCTGAAGCTCCACTTGGACCAGGTCCTAAGGAAGCTTTAGACAAATTTTTAGAAATTGGTCAACGTGATGGCTTTGAAACACTTGAATTAGATGGCTTAGCTGGACACATTGAATATGGTGATGGTCCTGAAACATTAGGGATGCTAGCTCACGTAGATGTTATGCCAGCTGGTAACGGTTGGAATACAGATCCATTTGAACCTGTTGAAAAAGATGGACGTTTATACGCACGTGGGGCTTCAGATGATAAGGGACCAAGTATGGCTGCATATTACGGCTTAAAGATCGTTAAGGAGCTTGGCTTACCCGTTTCAAAAAAGGTACGTTTTATCTTAGGAACTGATGAAGAAAGTCAATGGCGTGGTATGACCCATTACTTTGAAAAAATGCCACAACCTGATTTTGGCTTTTCACCTGATGCCTTTTTCCCAATTATCAATGGTGAAAAAGGCAATGTTAGCTTTGTTGCTGATTTTGCTGGAACCAATGGTGGTAAAGTTGAATTAGTTAGCTTTGAAGCTGGTTTGCGTGAAAATATGGTGCCACGTGATGCAGAAGTTTACTTGAAAGCTCAAGATACTAAAACTATTTTGAGTGCTTTTGATGAATTTGTAGCTAAAAATCCTATTACAGGGACAGCTTACTTGAAAGAAGGCAAGGTCTACTTGCATATTATTGGTAAAGCTGCCCATGCACAAGAACCACGTAATGGGGAAAATGCGGCTACTTATATGGCAACTTTCTTACAACAATTCGATTTTGGTGGTGCAGCAGCTAACTTTATCAAGTTCACGGCTGACTACTTACATCAAGATTCACGGATGGAAGCTTTTGGTGTTGCTTATACCGATGAGATCATGGGAGATCTGACGATGAACTCAGGGATCTACAATTTTGAAGCAGGCAAAGGCGGACAGATCACCCTTAATTTCCGTTTCCCTAAAGGTACAGATGAAAAAGATATCGAAGCTGGTTTGAAGAAAGCTGCTCAACCATTAGATATCGAAGTGCGTCGTAGTGGTAAATTACAAGTGCCACATTACGTTTCTCCTGAAGATCCATTGGTCAAGACATTGCTCAACGTTTACCAAGAACAAACAGGTGAACAAGCCGAAGGTAAAGTTGTTGGTGGTGGAACATACGGTCGTTTGATGGAACGTGGGGTCGCTTTTGGCGCAATGTTCCCAGGTGTACCAGATACAATGCACCAAGCAAATGAATTTATGCCGATCGATGATCTTGTGAAAGCAGCTGCAATCTATGCTCAATCGATCTATGAGTTGATCAAATAAGAATAGTTTTTAGTGAAAGACTGTCGAATGGCAGTCTTTTTTTGATAATTTCAAAAAAAGGGCGTAAAATGAAGTTAGAGTAACATTAGCCTAGCGGAGTAAGTAACAGTTAGAAAGTTCAAAATGTGAAGCTGGGATTACTTGAAATAAGGACCGTGGGCCATGTTTGCGGTAATTATAGAAAGGAAAAACTATATTTCTTTCGCAAGTATGAACGATGTACTTGTTTGCATTTTATATAGCAAGGATTTAAGATGAAGAAAGGTTTTTTGGAAAAGAATTCAGCCCAAAGTGATGAGAAAACAACACTGTTTAAAGTTTTAAGTCGGCGTGAAGATCTTTTTTTGCGAGTTGATAACAGCCTATTGCCTAAATTAGACGATGATGCCAAGCTAAAAAAGATGCTTGATACTTTATTACGCAAGCGGTCTAAGGCCAATCGGCGCGAGATCATAAATATCACTCAGCATAATTATCGAATCTTTCTTTAATGATCAATGAGGTGAATCAATTGTTTTTAACTACAGGTGAAGTCAAACAAGCTTACACGATCAAGGGGATCGTGCATGCGACCGTCAAAAAAACTTTGACGGCAGAACAGCTTGATGAAGTTGATAATTTCGATGAACTCTATCGGCAAGTTCAAGATATTTTGATCGAACGCGCAGTCGCTAAAGATGGTGACGGGATCATTGGCGTTAGTTTTGAGCCCCAGATCGTTCGTGTTTCAGTTGGGCCTAAATATTTGATGCTACATGGTTACGGAACTGTGATCAGTTTAAACTAGGTTACTTGACTATTTGGTGTTTTAGTGTAAAATAGTAGAAGTTAATGCCACTATGGCGGAATTGGCAGACGCGCAACGTTCAGGTCGTTGTTTGGTTTATCCAAGTACAGGTTCGACTCCTGCTAGTGGCATAAGACTTTACCTATCTTGTGACTTGTAGGTCAGTGTTTACTGGCTCGCAGGTCTTTTTTTAGCTTACATGTGTCGCTCAGGACAACTAACGGAAAAAATGCTATAATCTAAGTATAGTTAAACATTTAAATAACCAGTTGGGAGTGGAGGATTATGGAATTGATCAAACAAGAATACCGCAACATTTTAGTGCCAGTTGATGGTTCCAAAACAGCTGAAAAAGCTTTAGAGCGTGCAACTGAGATCGCGTTACGAAATAAAGCACACTTAGATATTTTAAATGTGATCGATCTCAAGCAATTTTCCGTTAGCTTTGGTGGGATGGTCGACGCTAATGGTGATGCGGTCTACCAAACATTTGAAGATGTTGAAGGTTATTTGAATACCTTAGTTGAACGTGTAAAAAAACAAGGGCTAGAAGATGTAACGGCTCATGCACGTTTTGGTTCGCCACGAGCCGTGATCGCGCGTGAATTCCCTGATGATCATGAAAATGATCTCATCGTTATGGGGCCAACTGGCTTAAATCCAGTCGAACGGTTATTAGTTGGTGCGGTAACTGATTATGTTACTCGTGTCGCTAAGTGTGATGTTATCATTGCACGTTAAGAATCAATTTATTTTCAGAGAAAGGTCAAGGATGCAAATCAATACTATTTCACTTGTGATCTATACTGCACTGATCGTTTTATCGGCATATAATTTGCGCTTAGCTTGGCGTTTGTCTAAGTTACAGACTTCATCTTTGTTGCGCCGGCCAGAAGATATTTTGCCCGATGAAAGTGCGCGCTTGCAAGCGATCAATCAAGACAAGAAGAAATGGAATATTTTAGGGCGAGTCTTTTTCTGGGTTGCATTGTTAGTTGCTTTTGTCGGTGAGATGGAGGAATTAGCGTTCTTTCTCAGTTTATATTCTATCTGCAATATTATTGTATTGCGTGGAAATATTGCGACCCTAAATATTTTAGCAGCTAAATAATAAGTTTGTATGTGAGGCAAAGAAAATCAAACGATACAGTATGATATTATTAGATGGACTAGCGGCAGTGATCGTCTTATTGGCGTTGTGTCGGTTAATTTCTGATCAAGCTTGGCGGTCAGTATTGTATTACTATACGATCAGTAATTATTTGATGTTATTTCCATATAATCGACGCCAACAATTACTAACTAAACAAAGTAAAGTAGTCGTTGAAGGAAAACGCCAATTACGCCGTTCTAAACCTAAGACAAAACGTCAGGTCGATAGTGAACTTTTAACTAATTTAGTAAAATCATTTTCGAAAATGTGTTTAGAGATAATTATAGCTCCGTACTACTTTATGAGCTATTACTTTAAGACTGAAAAATAGTGGCTTCGATGAGTGAAGCCACTATTTTTTTAGACTTTATTAAATTAATTTACTATTAATAACTGGCAAAAGAAAATATTGAAACGGGAAAAAGACTGAGGGAAATTTAGAATGGATATGAAAAAATAATGAAATTTATTTAATTTTTCGTATTGACTAATCTCTAAATGCTTTGCTATAATCTGTTTATTCTAATCTAAACTTTCAGAAAAAATTTATCATAGGGGGATTTTCTATGGGTAAACTGTGGAAAAAGATGACGCATAAAAAAGATCCAAAAGAGTATCAAAAAAAGGATGCCCATCTACTTCAAGTTTTGGGTGTTAAGGACTTTTTAGCGTTAGGTGTAGGAACGATCGTATCGACCTCAATTTTTACACTTCCAGGGATCGTGGCAGCTCAACATGCAGGTCCTGCTGTTGTTTTATCCTTTTTAGCAGCAGCGGTCGTTGCTGGGCTAGTTGCCTTTGCATATGCTGAAATGTCATCTGCCTTACCATTTGCTGGTTCAGCTTACTCTTGGATAAATGTTGTCTTTGGTGAAGGCTTTGGCTGGATCGCAGGTTGGGCCTTACTAGCTGAATACTTTATCGCTGTTGCCTTTGTTGCTTCAGGACTTTCAGCTAATTTACAAGGCCTTTTGGAACCACTAGGCTTTAAATTACCAGCACAGTTATCGGCAGCATTTGGAACTAATGGTGGCGTAGTTGATATTTTGGCGATTTTAGTAGTTGTTTTAGTCGCTATTTTACTTTCACGCGGAACATCTGGTGCGGCGGCTGTTGAAAATTTATTGGTTATTTTGAAAGTAGCTGCGATCTTAATTTTCATCGTTGTTGGTGCAACAGCTATCAAAACAGCTAATTACCATCCATTTATTCCAGCTCACAAAGTCAATGCCGATGGGACTTCATTTGGTGGCTGGCAAGGGATATATGCCGGTATTTCATCGATCTTTTTATCATATATCGGTTTTGATTCGATCGCGGCTAATGCGGCCGAAGCTAAGAACCCATCTAAAACGATGCCACGTGGGATCTTGGGTTCCTTGGTGATCGCGGTCATTTTATTCTCAGGTGTTTCTTTAGTCTTGGTCGGTATGTTCCATTATTCAAACTATACTGGTAATGCTGAACCAGTTGGTTGGGCTTTACGTCATGCAGGTTATCCGATCGTTGCGACAGTGGTCCAAGCGATCGCTGTGATCGGGATGTTTACTGCCTTGATCGGGATGACTTTAGCTGGTTCACGTTTGCTTTATTCATTTGGACGTGATGGATTGTTACCTAAGTGGTTGGGTGAGTTAGATAAGAACAACTTACCAAATCATGCCTTGATCTTATTGTCTGGTGTTGCGATCGTTTTAGGGGCGATCTTCCCATTTGCCTTCTTATCGCAATTGATCTCAGCTGGGACATTGATCGCCTTTATGTTTGTAACGATCGGTATCTACCGCTTACGTCCACGTGAAGGTAAAGACTTACCAATACCAGGCTTTAAGATGCCACTTTATCCAGTCTTGCCAGCGGTAGCATTTTTAGGTGCTTTGTTTGTCTTCTTAGGTTTAGATCACATGGCAAAATTAGTCACCGGGATCTGGTTTATACTGGGACTTTTAGTTTATGTTTTCTATGGGATGAATAATGTAGAAAAACAAAAATAGATAAGAAAATGCGTGAAGATCTTTCACGCATTTTTTGTTTCTAAAAAATATCAAGGCAAAACTAAAGTTGTATTTTCAAAGTTTTGCAACCATTTTTTACGCTCGACTCGCCTTTGAAAAGATTCGAGCGTATTTTTTTCAAGGTAAGCTGATGTAGGAACGATCTTTTCTGAAAATAGATCGGCTAGACCGTATGGCGCAATAAATTCGAAATCTGTTGCTGGTGAGCGACAAATTCCAACGGCACTACAGGTTTCAGGAAAAGTCGCGATCACGTCAGCTAGCGTATCTTTACCTTGAAAGTCCAGTCTATGAGGATTATCAAGTGAAATATTAGTCAATTCCCACAGATATTTAGAGTGACGCTGATTTAGTTCAGTTTTACGTGTTAGATACTGTTCGTAGGACTCATTAGGATCACGGTAATAGATGTCTAAATTTCCAAGCATCAAATTGAATGGTTTTTCTTCGAGTTTAGACCAAACTAGGTCGCGGATACTTCCGGCACAAAGAAAAGCGTCTCTAAGATGCATTTTATCTAAGATCGTAAAAACTTCACGAAATTCAGGTCTTTTCTGGATCAATGTTAACAATTGTTCATCTAATGTCATAGGTATGCGGCTTCCTTTCAAAGTGTTTCGCATTTTTCTACAATAGCACATCAATTTGGATTTGGCAAAAAGAAAACAGCAGTCTTTTTGCTGTCAATTATCAAGGGATTGAACTAAAATATAGGCGGAGATGTAGCTATATTTTGAAAAGAGGTCTTTGCAAATGAAACACTATAAAACGATCTTAGTTGGACTAGATGGTTCGACTAATTCACTTAGTGCCCTTGAAAAAGCCGGGGAATTAGCACGACTCATGGATGCTAAGTTAGTTTTGGTCACCGTAGTCAAACCAGAACTCCAAGTAGGTTTTGGAGGGCCTGGACTTGAGGTCAACACTTTGTCAGCTAAGCAACTTGAAGTAAAACAAGAGCAGGCACAAAAAATGTTGGCCAAATATCAAGCAAAGCTACCTGAGCAAGTCAAGCATCAAGCACTAGTCGTTTTCGGTGATCCTAAGGTGGTATTGAGCGAAACGTTACCGAAGAAGTATCAGGCTGAATTGGTGATCATTGGTGCAACCGGTCTAAATAAGCTCGATCATTTTATTTTAGGTTCGACGGCAGCGTATGTAGTTCGAAACACTAAGGTAGATACACTGGTCGTCAATGAATAGTTAAATTTTTTTATTATTACAGGCGAAACTTTTTTGTAACGAAATCTTAAAAAAAGATTGTTAACAAATACAGTTAAAAGTGGTAAATTAGTCAAGTCAAGATCAATTTATGTTTTTTGGGAGGCTTTGTGATGGGCAATAAACTTGATATTTTGCATGAGTATCAGTTAGCGGAGCAAAAATGTGCCGAGCTCACCAATGTTTGCGAAAAATTACATGGAACTAAACGTGGTAGCCATCTGGTGGCTGTATATGATGCTAAGCTAAAAGATACAAAAGACCGCCGAGATCATCTAGGAGTGATCTTAAAAGCGATGGATGCTGCAGAAGATTAGAATTGGAAAAAACAATTACGGGAAGTGATACATCGCTTCCTGTTTTTAGTGTCTGATAGCATGGTGCAAAATCTAGCTTAAAATGATAAAATTAACAAGAGAATCAGTTTGGTAAGTGGGTGGAACGGACCCATTTTTTAGTTTAGAAAGGATTTTTGGATAGATGCCACAAAAGACAAAAAAGACGCCAATGATGGAACAATATTTGGCAGTCAAAAAACAGTATCCCGACGCCTTTTTATTTTATCGTTTAGGGGATTTCTATGAGATGTTTTACGACGATGCGATCAAAGGAGCTCAGATACTTGAGTTGACTTTGACGACGCGTAATAAAAATGCGGTCGATCCGATCCCGATGTGTGGTGTACCACATCATGCTGCACAAAATTACATTGATATTTTAGTTGATCAAGGCTATAAGGTAGCGATCTGTGAACAAGTTGAAGATCCTAAAACGGCTAAGGGGATGGTCAAGCGTGAAGTAGTTCAATTAGTGACACCCGGGACGATCATCGACCAAAATGCAAGTGAAGCTAAAGAAAACAACTACTTAACAGCGCTACATGAAGAAAACGGCCAATATGGTCTTGCATATGCTGATCTATCGACAGGTGAGATCAAAGTTGCGACCTTAACGAGTAGAGAATCTCTCCTAAATGAATTGATGAGTTTGCAGACTAAAGAAGTCGTGGTCGATGATTCACTCAGTCAGCCAACGCAAACATTATTAGAACAGCTGAAAGTTTTGATGTCAGATCAACCAGAAATGATGCCAAGCGCAGAAGTTTCGTACGTAAGCCAAGATCTCCAGCAGACATTGGAAAAGCAAACTGTCAAGCAATTGCTAGCATATTTGACTACAACGCAAAAACGCTCTTTAGCCCATTTACAAAAAGCCATCCACTATGAACCATCCCACTATTTGAAATTAGATCACAATGCCCAACGTAATTTAGAATTATTGAAAAATTTACGGACACATAAAAAATCTGGGACCTTGCTTTGGTTATTAGACGAGACTAAAACGGCTATGGGAGCTCGTCTATTGAAACAATGGATCGGGCGCCCGTTATTAGATCTTAAGCAGATAAAGCAGCGACAAGAAATCGTTGAAGATCTATTGGATAATTATTTTGAACGCTCTGGGATCATTGAACAATTGACCCAAGTTTATGATCTTGAGCGTTTAGCTGGACGCGTAGCATTTGGCAATGTCAATGGTCGTGATCTAGTACAGCTACGGACCTCGTTAGCTCATATTCCGCAGATCCGCTATATTTTAGAACAACTAGACCAAGATATTTATCGTGACTTTTTGACCGAATTAGATCCAGTCGAAGATGTCGCAGATCTGATCGAACAGGCGATCGTCGATGAACCGCCGTTATCGATCACTGAAGGTAATTTGATAAAAGCTGGCTATAACGCTCAGCTGGATGAGTACAACGATGCGATGAAAAATGGTAAGCAGTGGTTAGCTCAGTTAGAAGCACGTGAACGTCAAGTAACGGGGATCTCCAATCTAAAGATCGGTTTCAACCGCGTATTTGGTTATTATATTGAAGTTTCTAAGGCTAATGTCAAAAAACTTCCACAGGAGCGTTATCAACGAAAACAGACACTGACCAATGCCGAACGCTTTATCACGCCTGAATTAAAGGAAAAAGAAGAATTGATCTTAGGCGCAGAGACTAAAGCCTATGAGCTAGAATATCAATTGTTCACCCAGATCCGTGATCAGATCAAAGACCAGATCAAGCGACTACAAAAATTGGCAGCTAAGGTCGCCCAATTAGATGTCTTGCAAAGTTTTGCAACTGTTAGCGAGGATAACCATTTTGTCCGCCCAATGTTGAGTCAAAATGAGCGAACCTTGGATATCGTCGATGGTTGGCATCCAGTCGTCGAAAAAGTTCTAGGTAAGCAAAGTTATATCCCAAATGATGTCAAAATGGCTTCAAAGTTGGATATCTTATTGATCACAGGGCCAAATATGTCTGGGAAAAGTACCTATATGCGACAATTGGCACTCAGTGTGATCATGGCGCAGATGGGATGTTTTGTCCCAGCTAAACAAGCAAGAATGCCGATCTTTGACCAGATCTTTACCCGGATCGGAGCGGCTGATGATCTGATCTCGGGAGAATCAACTTTCATGGTCGAAATGAAAGAAGCTAATTTAGCTTTAAAACAAGCGACACCAAATAGCTTGCTGCTCTTCGATGAGTTAGGGCGTGGGACGGCTACTTATGATGGAATGGCCTTAGCACAAGCGATCATTGAGTATGTGCATGATAAAGTCAAAGCTAAGACTCTTTTTTCGACACACTATCACGAACTGACTGTACTTGAACAAGAATTGCCACGTTTGGCGAATATTCACGTTGGTGCAGTTGAAAAAGACGGCGAATTAGTTTTCTTACACAAGATGCAAGCTGGTCCCGCTGATCGTTCTTATGGGGTCCATGTTGCAAAATTAGCTGGTATGCCCACAAGTTTATTGACTCGAGCTGATACGATCTTACATCAACTAGAAGGAAAAGAGGCCAAAAAGACGACAGTTCCGCTTAAAGAGGTCGCTTCAGTTCAAGTTGAAGCTGATGATAGTGAAGCACAACTTTCGCTCTTTAGCCCCGAAGTTGTAACAACAAGGGGATCTGTTGATAAAGAAAAGGATGTTTTGAATGAGATCTTGGATCTGAATTTAATGGCAATGACGCCGATGGATATAATGAATGCAGTATTTAAGTGGCAAGAAAAATTAAAATAGCAAGGTGAGACGAAAATGGCTAAAATCCATGAGTTAGCGACTGTTTTAGCCGATCAGATCGCAGCCGGTGAAGTTGTTGAAAGGCCAGCCTCAGTGGTCAAAGAGTTGGTAGAAAATGCGATCGATGCTAACAGTACGCAGATTGATATTTATGTTAAAGAAGCAGGTATCAAAGAAGTTACTGTGATCGATAATGGTGAAGGGATCGCTGCTGAAGATGTCCCGTTGGCATTTTTTAGGCATGCGACAAGTAAGATCAAGGATCGCCAAGACCTTTTTCAAGTAAGTACACTAGGTTTTCGGGGCGAAGCGTTACCAAGTATTGCCTCAGTAGCTGATGTTTGTTTGGAGACCGCACTTCAGACTGAAACGCAGGGAACGTTTTATCATGTACGTGGTGGAGAAGTTACCGCCCATAAGCCAGCAGCCATGCGCCAAGGCACAAAGATCACGGTAACTGACCTATTTTATAATACACCTGCCCGCTTAAAATATCTCAGTTCACTCCAGACAGAGTTAGCCGCGATCAGTGATATCGTCAATCGTTTGGCTTTAAGTCACGGTGAGATCGCTTTTGCTTTGTACAATAATGGTAAACGGATCTTGCAAACGGCGGGAAATGGCAAACTTATCCAAACGGTAAGTGCGATCTATGGGATCCAAAATGCCCGTCAAATGGTGGCTTTTTCGGGGGAAGACCTAGATTTTAAGGTCCAAGGTTATGTGTCATTACCTAAATTGACGCGCGCCTCACGAAATTATATCAGTTTACTGATCAATGGAAGATATATCAAAAATAAGCAATTGCTAAAAGCAGTTTTACAAGGATATGGCTCAAAATTGATGGTCGGACGCTATCCTTTTGGGGTCATCGACATTCACTTAGATCCTTTATTAGTTGATGTCAATGTGCATCCGACCAAACAAGAGGTCAGGATCAGTAAAGAAGAGCAGTTAGCGGATCTGATCGAACAAACGATCTATGCGCGTTTAGCTAAAGAAAATCTGATCCCGAGCGCCTTGGAAAATCTTGGCTCAAAACCTAAAACTAAACGTGAACCTAAAGCAAAACAGTTAGACTTTACATTAGCCGAAACAAGTGATAGTTATGAAGTAAAAACAAAACCAAAGCGTTCAACGGCTGAGATAACCCAGCTCTTGATGGGAAGTTCTTTAGAACAGTCTCAAGAAACTAATGCTAAAGCACAAGATGTGACGCTAACTAAGCCAGTGATCATTGAAGATAAGCGCCAACTAGACTCTGATGAGCTCAAAGTGTGGGATGAAAAGTATCAAGCAAAAGTACAAACTAAGCAAATAGATACTGCAGAACTAGAAGTTGAGCATAATGATGATCAGGCTAGCCAAACGCAGATAAAAGAAAAATTTCCTGGGTTAACTTATATCGGACAACTCCATGGAACTTATTTATTGGCGCAAGCAGCAGATGGCTTATACCTAGTTGATCAGCATGCTGCCCAAGAGCGGTGTAAATATGAATACTACCGTGAAGCGATCGGGGAAGTTTCAAAAGCGCAGCAGGAGTTGCTGGTGCCGATCATCTTATCTTATCCGACCACAGACACACTGAAGATCAGTGAAAATCGCACTAAATTAGCCGAGTTAGGGATCGAATTAGAAGAGTTTGGACAAAATACTTTTATCGTAAGACACCATCCAACCTGGTTCATCAAAGGGCAAGAAGAAGACACGGTCAGAGAAATGATCGAATGGTTTTTAGAAGATCATAAATTGACAGTTGCAAAATTTCGCGAAAAAACAGCGATCATGATGAGCTGTAAGCGGTCGATCAAGGCCAATCACCATTTGGATGATTTTCAAGCTAAGTCTTTGTTGGAACAACTGGCCAAATGTAATAATCCATTTAATTGTCCGCATGGTAGACCGACTTTGGTGCATTTTAGCAACTCAGAGCTTGAGCGGATGTTCAAACGCATCCAAGATCCACATCAAGGAAAACAGACAGAATTGTAAAAAATTTCGGTCAAGTTGCTGTTTCTGTGGTAACATTAAAAGGCATGTAGAAAAAGAACAGGTGGAAATTTATGTATGAATATATCATTGGGACGATAGTTAAAGTTACTCCGCGTTATATCGTAGTTGAGCGTGATCAAATGGGGTATTTAGTATTTGTAGCTAATCCATTTCGCTATCAAGTCGATCTTGACCGTCAGCAAAAGATCTATTTGCACCAAGCCGTTCGTGAGACCGAGATCATGCTTTACGGCTTTGTCGATGAAGCTGAAAAGCAACTTTTCTTGAAGTTACTGAATGTTTCGGGGATCGGACCCAAAAGTGCGCTAGCGATCTTAGCCAGTGAAGACCATAGTGGGTTGATCAACGCGATCGAACAAGAAGATGATGGTTACTTGACTAATTTCCCTGGTATCGGTAAGAAAACGGCTAAGCAGATCATTTTAGACTTGAAGGGCAAGTTAAATGATCTAGACCAGACTGAGCTCGTCGGGCAACAAGGGATCGAGTTGACCACGACTGGGCAGCCATATTTACAAGAAGCGATCGAAGCCTTGACCGCATTAGGTTATACGAAAACTGAGATCAAGCGAGTTGCTAAGAAGTTGGAAACTTACACTGGCGATTCGACCGATGCTTATTTGCGACAAGGATTACGCTTGATCATGAAAAAATAAGTAGAAGGGACTGATTTGGATGGAAGATGAGCGTCTGATCTCCAATGCGGCTTTTGATCAAAATGATGAGCAAACAGAATTGAGTTTACGTCCGCAAAAATTAGCTCAATATATCGGCCAAGAAAAGATCAAGCAAAAAGTGGCGGTCTATATTAAAGCAGCTAAAAGTCGCCAAGAATCACTTGACCATGTCTTACTCTATGGACCACCTGGTTTAGGGAAGACGACATTAGCAACGATCATTGCTAATGAATTAGAAGTTAGGATCAAGACGACGACAGGGCCGGCCATTGAACGTCCAGGTGACCTAGTAGCACTATTAAATGAGCTTGAACCAGGTGATGTGCTATTTATCGATGAGATCCATCGTATGCCAAAGAGTATTGAAGAGATGCTCTATTCAGCGATGGAAGATTTTTATATCGATATCATCGTTGGACAAGATGCGACTGCTCATCCAGTCAGATTTCCGTTGCCACCGTTTACTTTGATCGGAGCTACGACTAAAGCTGGTATGTTGTCTGCACCTTTGCGCGCACGTTTTGGGATCGTCGAGCATATGAATTACTACACTGACGCTGAGCTAGCACAGATCGTTACCCGTTCTGCAAGTGTTTTTTCAACTGCGATCAGCGAGCAAGGAGCCTTGGAGATCTCACGCCGTTCGCGGGGGACTCCGCGTGTGGCCAATCGCTTATTAAAGCGCGTGCGTGATTTTGCACAGGTAGCAGCCAAGGATCAGATCGACCTTGAGATCGTAAAATTTGCTTTGGAGATGCTACATGTTGATGAGCGGGGCTTAGATGAGACCGATCATAAAGTTTTAAGAACAATGATCGAATTATACGGCGGTGGGCCAGTGGGGTTGAACACTTTAGCTGCCAATATCGGGGAAGATACTGAAACGATCGCCGATATGATCGAACCTTATCTTTTACAGATCGGGTTTATCAAACGAACTGCTCGGGGGCGTATTGTGACCCCTTTGGCGTATGAGCATTTACGCCTACCATATACCAAAAATTAAAGAGGATGATTTTTTTGACAGAAGAACATTTAACGACCGAAGATTTTGATTATGATCTACCCGAAGAACTGATCGCGCAAACACCTTTGGAACATCGCGATCGATCACGGATGTTAGTCTTAGATTCTAAAACAGGAAAATATCAAGATGACTATTTTTATAACGTGATCGACCGTTTAGAGCCTGGTGATGCTTTAGTCATGAATGATTCACGCGTTTTGCCAGCCCGGATCTATGGTGTCAAACCAGATACTGGTGGACATTTGGAAGTGCTACTTTTAAATAATATCAAAGGTGATCAATGGGAGACCTTGGTCAAACCAGCTAAACGGGCTAAAGTTGGGACTAAGATCAGCTTTGGCAACGGTGAATTAACGGCTGTTGTCAAAGAAGAACTTGAACATGGTGGTCGGATCGTTGAATTTGAATACGATGGTATCTTCCTAGAAGTTTTAGAAAGCTTGGGTGAAATGCCGTTACCACCATACATCAAGGAAAAATTAGATGATCCTGAAATGTATCAAACAGTTTATTCTAAAGAAGTCGGTTCTGCGGCTGCTCCTACAGCTGGACTCCACTTTACGGAAGAGTTGTTGGCTAAGATCGAAGCTAAAGGTGTTAAATTAGTCTACTTGACATTACATGTTGGTTTAGGAACTTTTAGACCAGTTAGTGTAGATAATATTGAAGAGCACAAGATGCACAGTGAATTTTACCGCTTGTCTGAAAAGGCGGCTGAAACATTAAATGAAGTTCGAAAAAATGGTGGCCGGATCGTAGCTACGGGGACGACCTCGATCCGGACGCTAGAAACGATCGGAAGCAAGTTTAACGGTGAGATCAAAGCTGACAGCGGTTGGACCGATATCTTTATCAAGCCAGGTTATGAATGGAAAGTAGTTAATGCCTTTATCACTAATTTCCATTTACCAAAATCAACATTAGTAATGCTAGTTTCAGCCTTTACAGGGCGTGAAAATATTTTGAATGCTTATCGCCACGCAGTTGAAGAAAAGTACCGCTTCTTTAGCTTTGGTGATGCAATGTTTATTTATTAAAGCAAGCATAATTTCCCTAGAAAGATGAAATGTGGGGGATAAGATAAAAAAGAATTGAGAAAGGAAGGATATAATTCTTTCTAAATGGCATATATGTATGCTATTCCACATTTTTATATCACGAATAGATGACTGAACCAGCAATTAAATATCGTTTGATCAAGAAAGAAAAGCATACTGGCGCGCGTTTAGGTGAGATCATCACTCCACATGGTACATTTCCAACACCGATGTTTATGCCAGTTGGGACCCAAGCGACCGTGAAAGCTATGTCACCAGAGGAACTAAAGGCAATGGGGGCTGGGATCATTTTATCCAACACCTATCATTTGTGGTTACGCCCTGGCGAAGATCTAGTTAAAGAAGCTGGTGGTCTGCATAAGTTTATGAACTGGGATCAAGGTATCTTAACTGATTCCGGTGGCTTTCAGGTCTTTTCGCTAGCTGATATGCGCAATATCACAGAAGAAGGCGTCCATTTCAAGAGCCACTTGAATGGGGCACCGCTCTTCTTGTCACCGGAAAAAGCGATTCAGATCGAAAATGCTTTGGGCTCGGATATCATGATGAGTTTTGATGAATGCCCACCATTTTACGAAAGTTATGATTACATCAAAAAATCAGTTGAACGGACAAGCCGTTGGGCGGAACGTGGCTTAAAGGCGCACCAAAATCCTGAAAAACAAGCTTTATTCGGGATCGTTCAGGGGGGCGGGCATGAAGATCTACGTAAATTAAGTGCCCGTGACCTTGTTTCGTTAGATTTCCCAGGTTATTCGATCGGGGGACTATCAGTTGGTGAATCTAAAGCCGAAATGAATCGGGTCTTAGACTTTACAACACCATTACTTCCCGAAGACAAACCACGTTACTTGATGGGCGTTGGTTCCCCAGATGCTTTGATCGATGGGGTCTTACGTGGGGTCGATATGTTTGATTGCGTCTTGCCAACACGGATCGCACGCAATGGTACATGTATGACATCACATGGACGTTTAGTCGTTAAAAATGCTAAATATGCGCGTGATTTCTCACCGATCGATGATAACTGTGATTGCTACACTTGCCGTAATTACACTCGGGCTTATGTGCGTCACTTGTTCAAAGCTGATGAAACATTTGGCTTACGTTTGACGAGTTATCATAACTTGTATTTCTTGCTCAATTTGATGAAGCAAGTTCGCCAAGCGATCATGGATGACAATTTGCTTGAATTTAAAGAACATTTCTTTGAAGAGTATGGTTTGAATGTTAAAAATCCAAAAAACTTTTAGTTCTTAAGGCAATTACGCTAGTTTTTAGTAGATTTTTTTGATACAGTTATAAGGAGCATATATATAAGGAGGCAAATATTGTGAATTCTTCAATTTCAACAATCGTAATGTTTGTTGTTTTGATCGGTTTGATGTATTTCATGATGATCAGACCACAAAAGAAACAACAACAACAGCATCAAGAAATGATGAACGCATTGAAACCAGGCGATGAGATCGTGACTATCGGTGGTTTACATGGGGTCGTAAGTGAAGTAAATACAGATAAAAACATCGTAACGATCGATTGCGATGGAGTTTACCTTGACTTTACTCGTTCAGCTATCGCTCGCGTTTTAAAGAAAGCAGCTGAAACAACGACCACGGCCACAACAACTGAAGATAAAAATGACTCAGTTGTGGCAGATGAAACAAAAGAAGATAAATAATTTTGGGGGATGTCTGTGTGACATCCTTTTTTAGTAGATTTTACTTGCGAGTTTTAGTAAAACGGAGTATTATGAAACAAACTAATTGATGCCTGAGCATCAGTGGGGAGGAATTTTAAATGAGAAAATTAGGTGTTATCGGAATTGGCAATGTTGGTGTAACTGTAGCTTATACGATCGTTTCTCAAGGGATCGCAGACGAACTTGTGATGATCGATACCAATGATAAAAAAGTCTTGGCTGAAAAGTTGGACTTTGAAGATGCAATGCCACGGATGCCATATCACACCGAGATCAAGATCCAAGATTACGCTGATCTAAAAGATGCCGATGTTGTGATCACTGCCTTTGGTGATATTCAAGCTAGTGTCAGAACCGGTAATCGTTTTGCAGAATTTGAGATCAACAGCAAAAATGCGGTCGAAGTCGGGCGCAAGTTAAAAGAAGCTGGTTTTAATGGAGTCTTGATCAATATTTCCAACCCATGTGATGCGATCACGACGATCTTGCAACAAGAAACTGGGTTACCACGCAACCGTGTCTTTGGAACTGGGACTTTCTTGGATACAGCGCGGATGCAACATGTAGTGGGGGATTACTTACATCAAGACAGTCGTAATATTGATGGTTATGTTCTAGGTGAACATGGTAATTCCCAATTCAACGCTTGGTCAACAGTTCGAGCTAATAATAAACCGATCACGGAGATCTTGAGTTTAGCTGAGATCGAAGCTTTAGATAGCAAACCATCTGAAGGAGCTTGGACAGTGGCAAGTGGTAAGGGTTATACTTCTTATGCGATCGCAACTTGTGGAGTGCGTTTAGCGCAAGCAGTCATGTCTAATGCTAAATTATTTGCTCCCGCTTCAGTATATGTTGAAGCTTTAGGAACATACATCGGTTATCCAGCGATCATCGGGGCTGATGGGGTCGAAGAAGTAGTTGAGCTCAAGTTAAATACTAAAGAAGAAGAGCAACTTGCACGCTCAGTACAATATATCAAAGATCATGTAGCCCAACTTGGGAAGGATTAGACAACGTGTGAGACCTATATAGATGATAAAAAACGTCAGGAAACTACATCCTGGCGTTTTTTATCATCTATTAGGCGTTATGGCATAAAAATAGGCACCTTACCATCGCAAAGTACCTATCTAAAAATCAAACTTTTAATTTAAGGGTTCGAGTGTAAAACTGAGTTCTAGTGGTTTATCAGCTTTGAGTAAGTAAGCTTCGTGAACTGGTGCACCCCAAGAATCATCACCGCCGACTCCCATTTGGTCAGCCATGAGACGTAACCAAGCAAAGCGAACTGGTGGTAGTTCATCTTGATGTAGTGCTTCTTCAAGCATCATCGTACTATATGGTAAAAGACTAGCTGAAAATGCGTGTTTATCAGCACTGATCTTTAGTCCAAGCTTATCATCTGTAAGTACTAAGGAGCGGACATCACAGTGGTTACCCGTCTCTTGTGGAACTAAATAGGAAGCGACACTGTCTTTAGCAGTCGTAGTAAACGTTCCTAACCGTGCTCCAAGTTTACGGTCGAGATAATTTTCGGCTGGACCACGACCATAGTAAGTCATGTTGTTGTACTTAGCGGGTAACTTGAATTCAAGACCAAATGTCGGTAAGGATGGTAGATCTGGGTGTCCTAGATATTTGGCACTTACGTTGACTTTACCTGTTCCATCAACCAAATACGTAACTTGAACAGTGACTTGCTTTGGTAATGGTAATTCATAGGTGTAACTTACTTCAATGGCGTGTTCTTTAGGTGTGACGTAAAGATCAATGACCTTGGCAAATTTGCCAGCACCTAACCACATTGCGCGTTCAAAGCCATGACCACAGCCACGGTCATTATCTGTCATTGGACGCCAGAATAATAATTGTGGTGTTTTCGTAATAAATTCTTGGCCACTGTATTTAAGTGAGACCAAACCACCTTTGTCTTTAGATAAGAGCACTTCGAAGTTCTTACCTGAGATACCGATATTGACATCTCCCATAGCGACTTTTGGTGTACCCTGAGCGTTAAATTTAGGTAGAGCTTGACGGATCACCGTTTGTCCGAAATTGATCTCAAAGCCAGCTTTAGCCCAAGCTGTATCCTTAGCTAAATGTTGTTGAACTTCATAGATGATCTCACCTGTTTTAGGTAATGGAAGCTCAAGGTCAAAGTGCTTGCTTTCTTGAGGTGAGACGATCAATTGATAGTCTTTTTCAAAAACAACTTTGCCGTCTTGTAAGACACGTGCAGTAAAGTAGTTGTCTGCACTATCAGTGAACAAGCCATCATTGGTCAATGTGACGCCAGTTTCATCGGGTCTTATCTTAATGTCAGCGTATAGATGCTTGACTTCTTGGGCTTTAGGAGAGATCGTCCGGTCAGCAAAGACCAAACCATTGCCACAGAATTCATAATCACTTGGACGGTCATTAAAATCGCCCCCATAAGCCAAGCGTGTCGTATCACCTAATTTTTGATAGATCGCTTGGTCAATGTAATCCCAAATAAAGCCACCTTGATAGTGAGGATATTTCTCAAGTTTAGTGTAGAGCTCTAAGCCACCGACAGAATTTCCCATAGCATGCATGTATTCACATGAGATATACGGTTTTTTAGGAGCGTTTTGGAGATATTCTTCGATCTCATGTGGTTTAGCGTACATTCGACTTTCGATATCTGTAATGTAGTCAAATTCGCGATTCCAAGTCACACCTTCATAATGAACGACACGGGTCGGATCTTTGTGACGTAAATAATCGCCCATTGCTGCAATATCTGTTCCAGCATAGGATTCATTACCTAATGACCAGATGAGTACACTAGGATGGTTTTTATCACGTTCAAACATGCTGTTAGCTCGATCGATGCAGGTCGGTTCCCATTCTGGTAGGTTGCCAGGGATATTCCAAGATGGTTCGCAGGCGCCAAGTTTTTGCCAAGAACCGTGGGATTCAAGATTAGCTTCATCGATCAAATAGATCCCATATTCATCACATAAGCGATACCAAAGCGTTTGGTTAGGGTAGTGGGATGTTCGTACGGCATTGATATTATGGCGTTTCATAAATTTAATATCCCATAACATATCTTCTTTGGTGATAGCACGGCCGAATTTAGGATCAAATTCGTGGCGGTTGACCCCTTTAAAGATGATACGTTTACCATTCAAAAGCATCAGACCATCTTTGATCTCAAAGCGTCTAAAACCGACTTTTTCGGGAACAAATTCGAAAACTGCTCCATCTTTATCTTCTAAAGTCAATTCAAGTGTGTATAGTTCTGGAAGTTCAGCACTCCAAGGTGCTACTTGGCTCAATTCTTGACCTAAATCGATCGACTGTGTCAAAGGCACCTTAGTCTCAAAAGCAACGCGCTTATCGGGAGCTAAGAGACGCGCATGTAAAAAGTTACCAGCAGTTTGACCAGTCACACTTGCTTTTAGTTCAAAGATGCCAGTTTCATAGTCATCGGCTAGATCTGCGGTAACGTGGATATCAGCTAGATGAGCTTTAGGTAGAGCATACAAGAAGACATCGCGGAAGATCCCGTTCAATCTCCAGAAATCTTGGTCTTCGATCCAGCTAGCACTGCTATATTTAAAGACTTCAACGGCTAAATGGTTTTGTCCTTCGACTAAATATGGCGTTAGATCAAAATCACTTGGAGTAAAGGAATCTTCGCTGTATCCGATAAAGTGGCCATTTAGCCAGATATAAAAGGCAGTAGCGACCCCTTGAAATGAAATATGAACGGGCTTATCTTTTAGCGCGTGATCTAATTCAAAGGTCTTGATATAAGAAGCAATTTTATTTTTCTTAGGTAATTTAGGGGGTCGGAGTTCTTCGTGACCATCCCATGGATACTGGGTATTAACATATTTATGACCATCAAATCCCTGTGTTTGTAAATGACCGGGAACTTGAATGTAGTCAAAGCGTCCAAAATCAAAATCAGGTCGGATAAAATCAAGTTTTTGATTAGCGATATCAGGTTCGAGATGAACGCGCCAAGTTCCATTTAGACTTTGTTTTAGTGAATCTTTACCTGTTTTAGCACTGTAGAACTCATGGTCGGAATGAGCGGCTAAACGATTTACGGCAAAGACAGTTGGGTCTTCAAGCCAAGACAATTTTGGTTTTGTTACATGCATCAGTAGGCTTCCTCCTTGGATAGATAGTAATTTTTAAGTTCTGCTACATCTCTATCGTAAACGATTACATTTAGATATTCAAGTTATATTTAGTAAAAATATTACTTTTAAGAGAAAATTAAATTACTAAAATATCTAATTGTTTATGAAGAGAACGCAGTCAAAAAAGTCAAGTGATACGACTACAAATATAAAGTTAAGTAATTTTTAGTAAATAATCCTTGATTTATCTTTTGAAAGCGGTTAAGATTAGAGTTGTAAAAGAAATAGTAATTATAGTTAGGAGAATTATGATGGAAACAAAAGAACGCCCTGTAAGTAAGTTTACTTCACGTTTATCATATACTTTTGGTGCTTTTGGTAATGACGTATTTTATGCTGCCTTATCAAGTTATTTGATCATGTTCATTACCTCACACCTTTTTAATACGGGTGATAAAGCAACTAATAACCGTTTGATCAGTTATGTGACCTTGATCATCATGATCTTGCGGATCGTTGAGTTGTTGATCGATCCTTTTATCGGCAATGCGATCGATCGGACAAAAACGCGTTGGGGACATTTTCGTCCTTGGGTCGTAGTCGGTGGGACGATCAGTTCGATCGCGCTTTTGATCTTATTTACTAATATGGGTGGCTTGAATAAGTCAAACCCTTGGTTATACCTCTTTATCTTTGCCGTGTTGTATATCACGATGGATATCTTCTATTCCTTTAAAGATATCGGTTTTTGGTCGATGCTACCAGCGCTTTCCTTTGATTCACGGGAACGTGAAAAGATCGCAACGTTAGCTCGTATCGGTTCAACGATCGGTGGTTCTTTAGTCGGAGTCGTCGTAATGCCATTGGTGTTGTTCTTCTCACTTCAAAGTAATGGCGGGACTGGTGATGATCGTGGTTGGTTTTGGTTTGCCTTCATCGTCTGTGCTACTGCCTTTCTTAGTGCGTTAGCCGTTGGTTTTGGGACTCGCGAAGTTGAAAATGATCTTCGGAAAAACGAAGAGGATACGGCTGGTATCGGCGCTGTT
>NZ_CAQLEL010000084.1:0-1970 GCF_948826705.1 uncultured Ligilactobacillus sp. | reverse complement strand
GAGGTAACGATGGAATCTATTGAATATTTCAACACGCAACGTGCATATGCATCAAAAAACGGCTTGACCGCAGAAAAATTCCGCGTTCAAACCGCATAAACTATTTTTCTATTTAAACTGTATACTTGACGGACCCCAGTGCCATTTCCAAGGGTTTTTTATTTGCAAAAAATTAGATAGAGTTAATTTAGTCTAAAAAATATCCTTTTGAGGGACAAATGGGGGGAATTTTTTAAAGCTCATCCGATTTTGGGTTTAATTGTTTCTTAGCCTGCTCTGTAACATGAAGAGAGATCTTGTCCATGATGCTTATACTGTAGGAACGTAAGTGGTATTTTTAAGTTGTTTTTTGTAGATATCAAGCCATTCGTTGATCAACGCTTCCATCGTTACCTCAGTTATTAAATCATCTGTAGCCTCTGAATTGATCTTTGTTCTTATTTTTGGTCTAACAATGTTTTGGCTTGGTTAGACTTCGAATTTAATGTTACTGATTACGGCCGTTTTTTGGAGACTTCTATCACAGCCTCTTTTTATTTGCCAAAAAATAGCAGATGTTTAAAACATCTGCTATTTTTTTACTCAAATTCGATCTCAAGCACGCTTTCTTCCAATTGTTCTAAGAGTTCGTATTTTTCGATGTAATCGAGCCAAGCTTGGCGGTCATATTTATCTTCGATCGCACTGCGCAATTTGGTATAGATCCCAGTAAGAAAAGTATCATACATCGCATCTGCTGCTCGTTGGACTTTGGCATCATTCCAGCGAGCAGATCTAGCACGATTCTGATTTTTATTGGCTTGGTAGTCTAAAGCTCGTGCTTGAAATTTGCTCAAAGCCGAGCAGTGTTCATTTAAATAAGTTTCAAATTCTTGTTTATCCATATATAATACCTCTTTTCGAATATATGTTCTTTTGTATTATAGCACATACGTTCGTTTGTTGGGTAAATAAATTCTTAAATTTATCTTTAAATTACTTAAATCAACAGCTTAAAGATTGCTTTTGCAAAATAAAATAGTAAGATAAAAAGTGAGAGGCAGGGTTGGTTAGTAAAACATTGGTTAAAGGAGTTATGCAGCATTTATGAAAAAAGACGTATGGCGTAATGATGAAGAATATATGAGCTATGTAGGTGAGTTGCTAGAAAAGCCAGAAGTCCAACGTTTGGCTAATTATACGCAACACCATTTTTCAACGCGCTTAGAACATTGTATTGCTGTTTCCTATGAAAGCTATTTACTTGCTAAAAAATTCCATTTGGATGCAAGATCTACAGCTCGTGCTGGCTTGTTGCATGATTTATTTTACTATGATTGGCGTGTGACTAAATTCGATCGTGGCACGCATGCATGGATCCATCCACGGATCGCTGTGCGTAATGCAGAAAAGCTGACTGTACTGACCCCACGCGAAAAAGATATCATCATCAAACACATGTGGGGCGCAACGACTTGCCCTCCAAAGTATCCAGAAGGCTACATTGTATCATTAGTTGATAAATATTCAGCGACTGAAGAATACAGTAAACATCTTTCCTTGAAAATAATGAGTTCATTAAAACAAGCTCTAGGCTTTGCGAAAGTAAGTGAATAGTGTAAAATAGTGTTAAGTACTATTGAAAGCACAGATAATAGACCCGTATCACTCGATAGTGCGGGTCTATTTGTGTAATTTAGAAAGGGGTATGTGTCTTGAGTACACAATCAGTATTCAAAGTCTGTCCGAAGTTCCAAAAGACTTTTGGGATTTTAGGAAAAAAATGGAATGGCTTGATCATCGAAGTTTTATTGAATGAAGGTCCACAGCGTTTTAAAGAAATAGCACAAAAAGTTGAGAAATGCAGTGATCGCGTTTTAGTGGAACGTCTAAAGGAGTTGGAGAAGGAAGGATTGGTAGAACGTGTGATGGCTAGCAATAGCTCACGTGCGGTCTATCAGTTGACCGACCGGGGCGCAGCTTTAAAAACG
>NZ_CAQLEL010000083.1:0-12397 GCF_948826705.1 uncultured Ligilactobacillus sp. | reverse complement strand
TGTCATTACCCTCTTGTTAGGATATGGGAATACTAGCGTTGATGGTAGTAAATAAAATTAGGAAAGGAAAAGCTATATTTCTTTCTCAAATGTAATCATTTGATATATTTGATTACGTTTGTTCACGTTTTATATAGCAGCTTGGTTTACTGATCAAAAATATTTTGCACCTGATCTATCACTTGAAAAAATCGCAAATATCGAGACCCCAGCATTAAAACAAGCTAGAGCATGGCTAACAGAGTATTTTAATGGTCAGATCCCGACCACAAAGATCACCTTAGCGCCTCAAGTTACGCCTTTTAGGCAACAGGTATTGAAGCAATTACAACTGATCTCTTATGGGACAACAGTGATCTACCAAGAGCTAGCAAACAAATTAGGTACACATCCAAGAGCTGTTGGTGGGGCTGTAGCTCATAATCCTTTGAGTCTTTTTATCCCGTGTCACCGCGTCTTGGCAAGTGATGGTAGTTTGCATGGCTATGCAGGAGGACTTGACCGCAAGCAGGCACTACTAGAGCTTGAGCAGATCTTATAAAAAATATCTAGGATAAAGTAAGCCCCCTAAGTTGGACAAGAGGATCTAACTTAGGGGGTTTTACTATGACTAAATTTTTTTATTTTGAGCACGATAAAGGATGAAAACGAGGAAAGTGGCTAGTATCCCATAGATAGAGCCGATATAGCCAATATTTTTCAGTGAAGTAACTCCAACGGCTTGCGCTGCGGTCAACGAACCTAGTGAGATCCCTAAGTTAGCAAAGATCGAATTGAGTGATGATGCTAGATCAAGGGATTGCGGATATTTTTTCTCAGCAATGTCTAAAAACATGAGCTGAGTTGAGGCACCATAGCTGGCAAAGCAAACGCAAAGTAAAGCAATAGTCGCTGCACCTAGCCAAGGAAGCAAAATTGCAGGCCCTAAGAGCAACATCAATAGTGTCATTGTGATATAGACGTAGCGTAGTGGCTTTAATCCGCCATTATCGGCTAAATAGCCTCCAAACTTATTTCCGATGATAAAGAAGATCCCCATTCCAAACAATAACCAGTTGAGCCAAGTATTATTGAACCCCATCTCATTAGTGAAAAGCGGGCGGATATAGGTATAGATCGTATAATCAGCGGCACACACAGCTACGACAAAGGCGACACCTAAGAGTACTTGCTTTTCTTTGAGTAGTGCAAATTGATGTTTGAGTGTTCCTTTAAACTGTGGTGTGTCTTTAGGAACTAGCCAAAGCAATAGACATAAGACGATAAATGTGATCGCACTGATCATCCAAAAGCTATCATGCCAGGAAAAAGTCGTACTGATCAAAGTTCCAAGGGGGATCCCGATGATCGAGGCTAAACTAAAGCCAGCAAAGACCCAAGAAACTAAGCTGGCACGTTTATGGCGGGGGGCGATGTAATTTGCCATGACCAAAACGATCGAAATGATCGCCCCAGCTACACTAGCAGTCAAGATCCGCGATAATAAAAGCGAAGTAAAATTAGTGGCTAAAGCAGTCCAAGTATTGCCTATAAAGAAGATCAAGATCAGTGCTAGTAAGACACGATGCCGTAAAAAACGATTGCCAAATGATGTTATAAGTGGTGTGCTCAGTGCATAGACAAGTGCAAAAATGGTAACTAGCAGACCAAGCTGAGACAGTCCAGTACCAAATTCACTTGAAATGTCTGGCAAGACTCCGACGATAATATATTCATTACATCCGAGCATAAAAGCGATAAAAACAAATAAACATGCCTGTAAGCGATATTTCATGATAATTGCGGTCCTTTCGATTTAAATTACATTTATCATTTTAAACCACTAAGACAGCTTTTGGATATTATTTTTTACCACCCTAGTTCTGCGGCATTTTTAGGAAGGTGTAGTTTGTCCGCTGCTTCTTCGCTAAAGACTTGGTCTAAGATCGTAAAGGCGCGGTCTAATTGTGTTGTGGTGATCACAAGTGGTGGTTGGAAGCGTAAGATATTGCCCCGTAAACTGATCATGATCACACCTAGCTCAAAGGCACGGTGGATGATCTTAGTCGCGATCTCGGTTGAAGGCTTTTTAGTCTTCGGATCAACGATATCGATCCCACCATTGAGACCATACATTCTGACATCACCGATAAAATCATATTTTGTTTGAGCTTGTTGGAAAAAGGTCTTCGCTGATCGCCCTAGTTTTTTTGAGCGTCGTAAAAGATCTTCTTTTTCGATGACTTCAATAGTAGCTAAAGCAGCTGCTGCAGTGAGTGGATTTCCTGCGGTAGTAAAGACATGAGCTGGGGCTTCCAACGCTTCCATGATCTCAGCTCGTCCGATCACTGCACTTAGTGGAAGACCAGATGCTAGTGATTTACCGACACTCATGAGATCGGGTTCAAGGCCAA
The DNA here is from genome assembly GCF_948826705.1 of uncultured Ligilactobacillus sp. Classification (NCBI taxonomy): domain Bacteria; kingdom Bacillati; phylum Bacillota; class Bacilli; order Lactobacillales; family Lactobacillaceae; genus Ligilactobacillus; species uncultured Ligilactobacillus sp. Next base: position 10,004 of record NZ_CAQLEL010000083.1, on the reverse strand, counting down.
AATGTTGGATCGACCACCATTTGCCAGTTCGTCCCATACCCTGATTGACTTCATCGACTGCAAATAAGATCTTATGTTCACGGGCAAATTCATAGACTTTTTGGAGATATTTTGTGGGGGCTTTGATGATCCCACCATCGCCTTGGATCGGTTCGATCAAGATGCAGGCTACTTCATCAGGGGGAAGATAGGTCTCAAAGGGGAGCTTAAAGGCTTCAAACATTCGTTTTACAAATTGCTCTTTTGTTTCATGCGGAGCTTTTTGCCAGGGATCAGGATATGGAACTTTGATGATCCCTGGAAGCAGTGGTCCGAGCTTTCGGGTCATATTCAAACTGACGCCTGAAGCAGTAAGTGAGCCATAGGTCGAACCGTGGTAAGCTCCAGTAAAAGTCACGATGTATTGCCGACCAGTGTAGGCACGCGCAAATTTGATGATCGCATCATTGGCATCTGAGCCAGAATTTCCCCAGGCTAACTTGACAGGCCCCGACATAGGTGCGAGTTTTGTTAAGTTTGCACTCAATTTAGCTGCGATCGGATTAGCAAAATAGGCTGGTGTGTATTGGATCAACTTTTGGGCCTGTTGGGTGATCGCTTGGACCACAGTTGGGTGACAATGCCCAGTATTGGTCGATGAGGCAGAAGCTAAGAGATCGATATATTCTTTGCCATCAGCATCAGTCAGTAGGGCGCCTTTTCCTTGTGCGATGACGAGATCAAAGTATTTGATCCGTGATTGTGAAGCTAAACTACGGGCTTCTTGGTGAAGTAATTCATCATTTTTTGTCATAGTAGCACCTCATTTCTATTTCTTAAAAAAAGATTACATGTATTATAAACCTATTAACGAAAGATTTAAAGTATATTTTTTTAAATAATTTAGGGGGATCAAGGTGTTATTAGAACTTAAAATTGAAAATAACTTGTGTGATATATAAGTGCCGTTTTGTTAAAGATTTTGTTATAATAAAGCAGAAAGGCTCGAATAGTAAAATTAAGAATTAGCCGTGATTTTTACAGAAAAAATTTAGAATATTAATCAAAAGGAGTGATCGGAGTGTCAAAGTCGGCAATTGATGTTTTTGCCCATGTCTTGCCTCCTAAATTCTATCAGCAATTATTACAGTTAGCGCCAGAATTGCCACAAAAATATCCTTTTATCAAAATGCCAGCCTTAAGTGATCTTACTATCCGCCAAGCGCATTTTGATGGGCGAGTAAAGCAAGTTATTTCAAATGTGAATTTGAATCCCGAAGACTACACTGACCCGACTTTAGCAGCGGAGTTGTGCCAAAGTGGGAATGAAGAATTAGTTGAGCTAGTTAAACGCTATCCCGAAATGTTTGTTGGGGCTATTGCGATGGTCCCTTTGAACAATTTAGAAGCAACAGCTGAGATCTTAGAGCAGGTAAAAAAGGAGCCCAAATTATTAGGGATCCAACTATTTACCCGTGCGTTAGGTAAAAGTATCGCAGATCCAGCATTTTATCCGGTGTTTGAAAAAGCGGCTGCATTAGATATCCCGATCTGGCTACATCCAGTCTTTGACGAGCGTAAGCCAGATAATAATATCGTGTTTAGTTGGGAATATGAATTGACGCAAGCAATGCTACAACTAGTCCAAAGCGATATTTTTACAAAGTATCCGCAATTAAAGATCATTGTGCACCATGCTGGTGGAATGGTCCCGTATTTTGCAGAGCGGATCGAGCATATTTTACCAGTTGAGCAGGCAAAAGACTTTAAGAAGTTTTATGTAGACACTGCATTGTTAGGCAATCATAAGGCTTTAGAATTGGCTGTGGCATACTATGGAAGTGATCATGTTTTATTTGGAACGGATGCGCCATTGGGGATCGCGCCAGTTGGTCCGACAAAAGAGATCACGGCGGCTTTACAACAGGCAAATTTGACGTCTAAAGAGCGCGAGCAGATCATGTATTTAAACTTTGAAAAATTAATGGCAGGTGATGTGAAGTGACCAAATTGGAATATCCGCCTTTATTTAAATTATATGAACTTGAGATCAAACCAGAGAAAAAAGCGGAGTTTGTGGCTTTAGGACAGAGAAATTTAAATTTATCGATCAAAACTGAACCGCAGACACTAGCAATGCATGCGACCCATAGCGATGAAAAGGGACTAGAGAATCTGGTCTTTGAGCTCTACCAAGACACTGCGGCGCAAAAACGGCATCAAGCGTCACCGCAATTTCAAAAGTACGCGACTTTTGCTAAAAATGCGATCGTCAATCGTAAAGTGGTCGATCTGATACCAGAATTATTGTTAGAAAAATTTGATTTTCTAGGTAAAGGTACTCCAGATAAGATAACGGTAAAATTGGCAAAGTTACAATTAGAAAAAGCAAGTGCTGCTGCCTTTAAAGCGGCGGTCTTTAGTGAAATGCATCAAGCGATCGTGCTTGAACCAGGAGTTTTAGCGATGTATGCGGCAACGGTCCAAAATAAGCCAGATGAATGGATATTTTTAGAATTCTATCAAGATAAACAAGCTTATGCCAAACATCGTGAGACCCCACATTTTAAAGAATATATCAAAAAAACTACCGATCTAGTTGCTAAAAAAGAACTATTAGATCTAACGGCTGATACCTTAGTCAGTCAGGGGAATTTGAGTTATGAACGTGGAGGAAACTAATGAAACCTAAAAAAGTCGAATTGACTGAATTATTCTATGATCTAGTATTTGTTTTTGCGATCTCTAAAGTTACTAGTCTGATCCACCATGTCGAAGATGGAGCAAGTTTTTTAGGACATTTTGGGATGTTTGCGATAGTTATGATCGTTTTTTTGAATACTTGGCTCATCCAAACAGTTTATACTAATCGGTATGGCAAAAATTCGATCCGTGATATTGTCTTTTTTATGGTCGATATGGCGATCTTATTGTTCATGTCAAATACCTTTGCTGGGCAATTGGGGGCCTGGTTTGCCCCCTTTGTTTTAGCGACAGGACTTTTATCGGTAACGCTTTTTTTGCAGTATTTTTTTGTATATTTGACTGCTAAAAATAGCGCTGATAAACAGATCGCCCAAAGCTTTATGCTGATCTTAGGGATCCGGAGCATAGCCTTATTATTGAGTCCGTTACTTAAGATCGAGTGGGGCGTCTTCTTAGCATTATTTGGTATTTTAGCAAGTTGGCTCTTACCATTGCGGTTTACCAAAGTCATGCACGCTCATCCGATCAATTTTCCACACTTACTTGAGCGGTTAACGTTGATCACGATCATTACTTTTGGTGAGACATTGATCAATATTGCACCTTATTTTACGCAACGAACTTTTGGTTTGCCCTCACTTTTGATCTTTGGTAGTGTCTGTATGTTATTTATGACATATATTACACAATTTGATCATTATATTGACGAAGAGCGCGAAAATGAGACTGGAGTTTTACTGATCTACTTGCATTACTTGATCTTATTTGGTCTAAGTTTAGTCACAGTATCCTTGAGTTTTATCGGTGAAGCTCATTTTGACAAACAGGTTGCTGTTAATTGCTTATATATAGGTTTGGCTTTATTTTATGCGGGAATTCTGTTGGCAACTCGCTATAATCGTAAAAATTTGCAATTGACTTCTGGAGTAGTTACATTATTTACCTTAGTGACACTTGGGGGCTTTGGCTTGAGCTATCTAAATGCCGAGCTATTTATGATCGCTTTGATCGCATTTGGAGTCACAGCACTCAATTCAACTAACTATATCAGATATTTGATCAAAAGAAGCTAGAAAGAAGAGACGTTACTTGCGTCTCTCTTTTGTTTTTGGCTCAAATACGCTAAAATTTAGGTGTATTTCAGTAAAGTGAGTGTGAAAAATGGAAATTGATTTAAGGCTGATGCAAGCAAGTGACTATGCTGAGATTTTAAAGATGGTGATCACGACTTGGGACTATCGCTCTTGGGTCCCAAAAGAACTAGTTTGGCCAATGGCAGAATACTTTTTGAGTGATCTTTTGCAAAAATCAGATCATATCGTTGTGGTAACGGTCGATGGCAAGACTGCGGGTATCTGTGCCGGCGATGTTTTAGACTATACGAAGATCCAGCGTTTTTGTTTGCAAAAAAAGACAGTAGCTTTAGGTGCTATCTTAAAACAGACTGAACCTGATTCGATCTTTGAAAAATATATTCAAACGATGGCATTAGATCAGGAACTACTGCTTCAAAGTAAACGTGAATTTGAGGCTAGTCTCAATTTATTATTGGTCAATGGAAAATATCGTGGCCTAGGTCTAGGGCAAAAGTTATATAACAACTTCTGTGAATATTTACAAAAAAATGGTGTCAGCTCATTTTATTTATATACGGATGATTCATCGGATTATGGGTTCTATGAACATAATGGATTGGAAAAATTAGTTGAGAAGCGTTTTTATTGGGACAAAGGCAATGAAGAGACGGTTGAGACATATTATCTCTATGGCAGAAATTTAGCTGAGTAAAATCTTTACAAATTTAGCTTTTATCGCTAAACTTAAGTGGATAATAGTACACAAAAGAGGGTGTAAAGCTTATGTCAATGCTTTTTTCAGCAGCTAAAGTAGCGTCATTAGATCTGAGGAATCGTGTAGTGATGTCGCCCATGCGGACGTATAGTGTCCAAAAAGGTGATGGTGTCTTAAATCCGTTGCACTTTGCTCATTATGGAGCACGTGCAGTCGAGCAAGTTGGGTTAGTTATCCTTGAGATGACCGCTGTTGAACCTGAAGGGCGCACGACTGAGCATGATTTAGGCTTGTGGAATGATGAACAGGCAAAAGAATTAAAACGACTAGTCGATTTTTTGCATAGTCTAGGCGCAAAAGTTGGGATCGAACTTGGTCATGCGGGGCGTAAAGCTAAAGCTGAATCGGTACCAGTCGCACCGAGTCTTGTTGAGGCTTACAGTGATGATTATAATGAGCCAAGGGCTTTGAGTACGGATGAGATCAAACGCATCCAAAGCGCTTTTGTAACTGCAGCTAAACGAGCTGTGCAAGCTGGAGTCGATCTGATCGAGCTTCAAGGAGCTGAGGGCTTTTTGATCGATGAATTTTTTTCGCCGATCATCAATCGACGTGATGATGAGTATGGTGGTGAGCTTGCCGGGCGTTACCGCTTCATCCAAGAGATCATCGCTCAGCTCAGAGACTTTTATTGTGGGCCATTGTGGGTCTGCTTGTCGTTAGATGATTACGCCAAAGAAGATGAGCAAAACAAGCTGACTGAGTGGCAAACTATTGGCCAGTGGTTAGAACGTGATGGGATCGATTGTTTGAGTATCACGACTGGTGGTCTATTTGATAAAAAGCCAGACCATATTTATGAAGGTTGGCAAGTTCCTTATGCAACGGAAATGAAAAGAGCAGTTAACTTACCGATCGCAGTTACGGGGATGTTACTTGATTCAAAGTTGTGTGAGTATATTTTAGAAACAAAACAAGCTGATCTGATCTTAGAAGCTCATGTATTCGATACAAATGCACGCTGGGTCGTTGATGCTAAAAAAGAATTATACGAAAAATAAAACATAACGGGCTAAAGATCTATAGCTGATCTCTAGCCCGTTATGCTTATTTTTGTTTATGTTTGATCTCTAATTTGCGTAAGAATGGCAAGATGACGCCCATTCCAAAGATCAAGAAGACAAAGAAGAAATTCATCATCAATTCATGATTGAATTGTTTTGTCCCAAAATGTGCATTTTGTGGAATGAATCCCATTGTTGCACAGACAAATGTGAACAAGAAACACCAGAAACCAACGAGCAAAGCGCCAGTACGGTTTTTGATGAAGATATAGTCTGAGCTAAATTTGTCTTGTTGCCATCTAACTGCGATGAACGCAACAAAGACTAAACAGGTCTTATAAGGGGAAACGATCCCATTTAAGTTAAGCAACCAGTTATAAATGGAGTTGATGTCAGGCAAAGTCCCACTCAAAAGTAAGAGTACTAAGGCGATCCCAGCGGTCAGAGTATAACTGTGGACGGGACGCCCATTTTTGTTGGTCTTTGTGAGCCAAGTTGGCATGTATTTTTGATTGACATCGCCGGCAAAGACGCGGCTGGCAGCATCGATCAAGACAGCAAGTTGAGCCAACATGAAAAATGATTGGACGACAGCAAAGACGTACATCAAACTATTGCCCCAGCCAAGTTCTTGACTTAAAAGTTTGAAAGCGTAGTAAGGGCCGTTCATCTTGAAGTCGTTAGGAATATTATTGGCATCAAAGAAAACAGCTAAAGCGAGCGTCCCAAAAATCGTCAATGCCCCAGTCATCAAGGCAAGCATCCACATGGAACGTGGAAAATCACGTTTAGGATCTTTCATGCGGCTGATATAAGGTGCTGCAAGTTCAGCCCCTGACATAGCAAAGATCAATAAACCAGTCGTTGAAAAATAATGTAGACTGAAATTAGGTTTGAATGCTGACCAATCAAATGGTTGTGTTGCAATATGTGCTCCATGTGTTAAGGCATAACCTGTCATCAAAACAAAGAGCATCGACATGATAAACATTGCGCCCCCACCGATCAAGGATAGGATCTCTAAGGCATTTTTGAAAATATTTTCTAAAAGAATGAAAGCTAAAATGATAACAAATGTCAGTAAGCCAAAAGTAAATGTGGACATGTGACTGCTCAAAGTAGCATCGCCCAAGATGATCCAACTAAAGGATACGATGATCGAGTTAGAGACATCGACTAAATATGGGATCGTTTGGACCCAATACATCCAAGAAGTAGCGTAGCCAAAGAGGTCACTGCCAGTCCCACGTCTGATCCACGAAGCAAGTCCACCTGCTTGTTGGTCGAAGGTCAAACCTAATTGGCTGACGATCAATTCGTAGGGAATGACATAGACAAACAACATGAAGATCCAAGAAACAACTACCGATAGTCCTTGATTTTGAAAAGGATAAAAGATATTTTCAAAACTGATGATCGTAACAAAATCAAGTAAAGTCAATACGAGCCAGGGAGTATATTTCTTTTGGTCGAGTGAGTTTTGGTTTAAAGTATTCAATTTTATCTCCTTTATTAATGCAAAATTTGAGTTTATTTTGCATTAACACCAGGATGCTTATTCGAATGCACACGAATTCCTCCTTTATGAAAATAATTACTTTTCCCATTTTAAAGAATCCGCTATGAAATTACTACTATAAATTTGTTTTTTCTTATGAAAAAATATAAAATTGTTTTGAAAAAGTGAGTAGGTGAAAAAATGAAGAAATATCTAAAAATAGCTGTGCCTGCCACGCTGCGGGCTGCCGTAGCGAAGGTGTGGCCAACAGTAGAACTAACACCTGAGATCCCAGGGGCTAAATTAGCAGCGCTAGTGATCGAAGCAGGTGATCTCAAACAACGTGCTATCGCTGAATTGATCTGTCAGCGTTCGGGGTTAAAACTCCCACTTATTGAGGTCACGGAAAAAAATATTACCGCTGATATGAAACGGGTACTTGAGTTAGCTACGGCTTATGAAAAAGAAAATGTACCCGCATTTTTGTTAGATCTGATCAATTTTGCTGATGAAAAAGCAGTCAGTTTTACAACACCGGGACACCATAATGGGAAGTTTTACACACGTCATCCAGCAGGTGAAGTCTTTAAAAACTTTTTTGGCGATAATTTCTTATACGCTGATGTCAGTGATACGATCCCTGAGCTAGGCGATACCTTGACCCACGGTGGAACGCCATTGGTAGCTGAAAAGCAGGCCGCTAAAGCTTTTAACGCCGATAAAGTATATTTTTGTACAAATGGGACTACCAGCTCAAATACGATCTGTGCGACCGCTGCTTTGACCGAGGGCGATCTAGTGCTCTTTGATCGTAATAACCATAAATCACTCTACAACAGTGCACTTGTGATGACAGGTGCTAAACCAGTCTATTTAAAGACTGATCGTGATCCCTTGGGGTTGATCGGCCCTTTGGTAGGTGAGGAATTAGATGAAAAAAATATCCGCCAACAGATCGCATCAGTCGATCCTAAAAAAGCCAAAGCTAAACGGCCTTTTAGACTAGCGGTCTTACAACTAGAAACATACGATGGTGTCTTTTATGATGCGCGCTATCTCATTGAAAAACTCGGCCCATTGTGCGATTATATTTTATTTGATTGTGCTTGGGGTGGTTATGAACAATTTGTCGATCTGATGCGGGGATTATCTCCACTGAGTTTAGAATATGGCTCAGCTGATCCCGGGATCTTAGTGACCCAATCTGTGCATAAACAGCAAGCTGGGGTAGCCCAAACTTCCCAGATCTTGAAAAAAGATGCACATCTGAAGGGGCAAAAACGTTATATCGATCATAAACATTTCAACAATGCCTACCTTAAATATGTTACAACGAGTTACTCTTATCCGATCTATGCGTCTTTAGCGGTCAATGCAGCGATGGCAGCTAGTCAAGCTAACCGTGCGTGGTGGAAAGAAACACTGGTCAAAGGGATCGAATTTAGAAAGAATTTATTGCGTCAAAGTAAGCTGTTTAAGCCGCTCGTTCCCACAATACTAAACGGTATTTCCTGGGAAAATATTCCGACTGAAAAGCTAGCGACCGATCTAAGCTTATGGCAACTTGATCCTAAAGACACGTGGCATGGATTCAATAAAGTTGCTTTAGGTGAAGCGATCATCAGTCCTTTGAAATTGACGATCACCTCTCCTGGAGTCGACATAAAGACAGGAAAATACACTGAAACTGGGATACCGAGTCCATTAGTCGGCGAATTTTTACTAGAAAAACGGATCATTTTAGGTAAAGCTGATCTTTACTCAACACTTTTCTTCCTGACTCCCGGTGAAGATGAGCTCAGTCTACAGACATTGCTGACAGCCCTATTAGAATTTGAGCAACTCTATTTGACAGATGCACCGTTAGAAAAAGCTCTTCCACGTTTTTATCGACAAAATAAAGAGCGTTATGCAGATTATACTTTAAGACAGTTATGTCAAGAAATGCATGAGTATTTTAAGGAAAATAAGATCTATCATCTGCAACAAGCATTATTTATCAAACCAGAGCTTCAATCCTATAGTTGTTTACCACGTAAAGCCGACCTTGCTTTTATGCGTGGGCAAGGCAAGTTGGTCCCACTAGATAAGATCGAAGGAAAGATCGCTCTTGAAGGGGCTTTGCCGTATCCGCCCGGTGTCTTTATCGTAGCCCCTGGTGAAAGATGGCAAGCGCTAGATGTTGAATACTTCAAGGTACTGCTTGGCGCAATGGAAAATTTCCCGGGTTTTGAACCAGAGATCCAAGGTATCTACCTTGAACGGGACAAAAATGGACATCTAAGTGCATCAGGCTATGTTTTAGATGATATTTAGATAGCAAAAAAGCGCCTTTTTACGGGCGCTTTTTTTGATAGGCGAGACGTGGTGTGTTGTCATCAGTCAAAATGATCCCACAATAAGTAAAGCCATTTTTTTCGATCAGATGTTGCATGCGTTTATTATTTTGATGAGTGTCGATCCTGATATTTGGTTCGAGCTGTTCACAAAAAGCTAATGCTTTACTAAAGATGCCTTTGACTTTACCGTTGCCAGCAATACGATGGATCGTGCCATAAGGCTGGTCATTTAGCCAAGCTCCATCGATCTGCTGATAAGTCGGATCTTCACCTAAGATAAAAGCAAAGACGCCACCGATGTTTCCTGCTTCTTCAATGACATAGAGGTGTTTAGCGACAATATCAGCTTCTAAGAGCTTCAGGGCCGGATGATTTTTTCCCCATTGAGTAGGATTGTTGTCTTTTGCCATTTGCGTGCGGGCAAAAGCATAGATCGCACTGATCGCGGGTAGATCAGCGGTAGTGGCTAAGCGAATAGTCAAACTCATTCCTGCTATATAAAACGTGAACAAACGTAATCAAATATATCAAATGATTACATTTGAGAAAGAAATATAGCTTTTCCTTTCCTAATTTTATTTACTACCATCAACGCTAGTATTCCCATATCCTAACAAGAGGGTAATG
>NZ_CAQLEL010000082.1:0-8790 GCF_948826705.1 uncultured Ligilactobacillus sp. | reverse complement strand
TCGGTCAACGATCTTAACTGCTACATACCCATCATAATAAGCATGCATCAGCGCATTGACTAAGGCCTCTTTGACAGCTAATTTAAGATCAGCATAGTAAGTACCACGTGTGAAATCAGCATCTTGTAAATATTTATCATCGATCCCTGCTACTAATTTGGGTAAAACGATATTATAAAAAGAAAAAATATTCAGGCTTGGAAAATTCATATCTCCAACTGATACACGATCTTCCCAATCGATATCACTATCCTTGGCATATTTCATGTAATCCAACTGAAAGCGTGGAAAACGATCCATGATCGCACTGAATTTTCCAAAAAATAGTAATCCTCCTTCTGATAGTTTCAATTCATTTTCATTACTGGTTCGATCCTTTTTCAAAACACCGATATCCGATAAAAATTCTTTAGTATCAGTCGCTATATTAGCTTTTTTGGCTTTGAGCAATGATCTATAACTTTGTAGATCAGCCCGTTCAAGATCATCTAGCCCAAAATTGTTCAACAGACGTGTATCGATCTCCCCTTGCCGCTCGATCGCAAAATATTTTAGTTGTTCCTCTGTTGCCAAACGATCACCATCATCTGTTCTAACATAGGTTCCTTTAGTTACACTGACTGGACGAGAATTGTATTGCTCTGGATGAATGATCACTTGGAGTAATTGCTTTTGCTCATAAGTTGTGATCAAAACATCATCATTATTGATGATCGGTCGACTGATACACTCGAGGTTGTTATTGCCATTAAAGATCTGCGTTCTGATCTCAGTTGCATCCTTTACACCAACTACTTGATAGATCCCCTTTTTATCTTCACTAACTCCTAGCACGATCAAACCACCATCGGTATTGGCAAACGCACTTACTGTCTCCCAAAAACTTTTAGATAACTTACTTTGCGATAGCTTGTATTCTAATTCCTTACTTTCAGCAGGCTCAGTAAAATGTTTATGCTGTGCCTGCTCTGAAAAATCGATAAAATTCATGTTTGTTCCTCCCCAAATCGTACAGAATCTTTTTTTTTTCTTTTTTTTTTTGCTCCAAGCCCCGTCATAATAGTATTTTTTCTTTTTTTTTTCGTACACTTTTTTGGACTAGCAACTTTATTTTATCCTTATCTTAGTGAATCAAATTTAAAATTGCAATTTAATTGATCATTTATTAATAATGTAAACTAAATAAAAAAATTATACACATTATTTATATTGATGATATGATAATATAATAATTAATGATAATTATTTATCTTATATTTTAGAAAGGAATGATCACTATCAAGACTATCAAAAAATTACAGAACTTATTTCCTATACTTTTATTATTAACAACTCTAATTTTTATTATCAGCGCTTGTAGTTCTAAAGATAAATCTAAGAACCTTACAGTGACTGCAGATAAAACTATTATGCTGTCAAAAGATTATCAAGCAAAAATGACTATAAAAACCAATTTTGACGATACAAAATTCATAGTTACTAAGGGAAAGAAGACATACCAATCCAGAAGTTTTAATTCTAAAAAAGAAGCTAGCTTATCTTTCAAAGATACTGGCGAATATACTCTAACAGTTAATGGTAATAACGAAAGTATTTCAAAAAAAATATCAGTTACCCCATACACTGTGAAAGTCGATAAATCTACCACTCCAATTGATAATACACAATACACCATAAAAAAAATCGTGTATGAAAAAGTCAAAAAGTCAAAAGAGCCCACAGATGATGCCGAAAATAATATGCATGACTATGCTTTGCTAAATGACTATTATTATCGTGCAACTATTTACTACGAATTACGTAATAATGGATCTAAGGCTATTGATCTATCATACACATTTGCATCTCCAATTGATGATAGTGGAAAAGATTACCCACTACTTGAAGGCAATACCGATGCATATAGTTATGATTCTATGGATGGGGTACTTCAACCTAATACTAGAAGAACTGGTTATTTTGTCATGATCTCTAACTCACCATTTACCTTAAATCATTTAAAAATAAATATCAGCTCATATTTCGGAACAGATTCTGATATTATTGGTGAAGGTGGAATTTCTGAACTAGATTATACTGGTACAAGTTCATCAACTACAGTAGATAAAAAAGTACCGCCTACATCTACTGAACAAAATACTGACGATAGTGCTGGCAACGAAGCAACTTACGACGAAGATAGTTACGATGACACCGACACTTCTGATGAAGCAGATATTGATACTGATAATGACGAGTATACTGAAGAATCTTAATTAAAAGCTTAAAATAAATATACACGATCAGGGAGTAACGATTTAACATATCGTACTCTCTTTTCTTATAGAAAAAGCTAGCAAGAACTCATCTCGCTAGCATTTAATATCTCATCTAAAAAATTATTCGTCGGAAGACATCAAAACTTTGGTCCACCAACACCACGCAGATCAGCTAAGGCTTCACCTTGGATAAAAGCTTCCAAATTCAAAAAGCAAGCTTTTGTTTCCGGAGCTAAGGTCACAGCCTTAAAACCGATCGACCGAGTAAATAAATTATACAAACGAAGCAATGCATAATCAGATGCCTTATAGCTAGCACCATCATCACTCAAAGTTTTTAAAGTATCTGCCAAAAGCTCTAGTAGTTCGTTTTCATCCTTAGTCGGAACAAATGTATGCTGACAGCTATCTGCCAGTAACTTAACTAAGCTGTGAGCTTTTTGTCGTAAAGCCTTATCCATCTTCATCGCCTTCCTTTCTAGCCTAAGTATACTAAAAGCACTTTGACTGATCACAAACTTATGCTCAGCATTATTTATAACCTCTCTGCCTAAACATAATTGGTAACAAAATGGTTAATACGATCTCCCAGCAAAGCATGATCAAGATCTGCTTTGATGAGTAATTTGCGAAGTAAAAAGCGTTCTCTGCAAACGATAACGGTATATATCCCACCAATGCTTTAGTCGCACCGATATTCGAAACTATATTCATTACAGGTACGCCTAATCTTAAAATAAGTAACAGCGCAATGAATGAATAAAGTGTATTTTTTATCAATAAGACTAAAACACTCCCTAAATCAAACAAAAATATCCCATAAAGGACATAGGAAGTAATAAGATGCCCTAAAACACTTACTAAGTTCACGTTCGTACCATAAATATAGTATTCAATAGCTACTTGGCTAAAAGCAACTAAGGCAATTATTACACTTGATCCGACCATGACAAGTAATTTTCTCACTATTATCTCAACATCACTTCGATTGCTGACTCTGATCATATTGATCGCCTTACTTTGAAATTCCTTTCCAAGGAGATCCACTGCCATAAAGATCAACAAAAAATCTGAAATAGTAGAAAACATTGCGTATATATTTTCTACTCGATACGCACCTCCAAGATTTTGCCGTGCATAAATAATACTAAAACCAGCCAGAAATGATATGATCAATAATATCAACGTACTTAGTCTGCATGTATCCTGCACAAAAAATAATATCTTTTGCTTACTCTTCATTAAAATACACCTCGCTTAAACTTACCGCTTCTGTATAATAGTCAACTTTGTTTTCTTTTAGAAACGTTTCAGCAATACTGATGTCAGAAACAATAACATCTTTGCCTTTATTCTTAAATTCGATTTTGCCCTTCTCAAATAAGCAAACAAGTTCTTTTTGACTAATGTTATATGGAAATATTTTATATTGACCAACACTAGAATCGATCAAGGTGATCTGCTTATTCTTCAAAACAAGACTTTTATTGCATATCTTATCGAGGTTTGACAAAATATGACTCGATATGATAAATGTTATCCCTAATTCATGCGATAACTTCTTTATCAAATTCAATAGTTCCACAGTACCAGTTGGATCTAGACCATTTGTCGGTTCATCAAGTAATATCAATTCCTCTGACGCTAGCAATGCTACAAATAGTCCTACTCTTTGCTTCATTCCTAATGAAAGTTTCGATACCTTTTTATTTAGATATTTACCGACATTCAATACGTCCTTGAATTCTTTTATCTTTGAATACGGCTTAGCATACAATCTACAATAGAATTTTAAGTTTGCTAGAACTGTCATATCATTGTACAAACTTGGTTCTTCGATCAAGATCCCAATACTATCAGTATTGACTTCCACTTCTCCTGTATAGGACAAAAGTATCCCAGAGATCACCTTCATTAAAGTCGTCTTACCAGCGCCATTTTCCCCTACTAACCCTACAATATCGCCTTGATCGATCGTTATATTTATCTTTTCTAGGATCGATCTATCTTTATACTTAAAACTTAGCTCTTTAACGTTCAAAACATGCATAATTACACCCTCAATCTATGGTTATTTTTAAAATATCAATTAATGACTCGACATCTTTTTTCATCTAATTTATATAAAGCACCCATGAAAAAGCGTCAGGCTGTCGTATCTCTGAATTTCTAAAGTCGCTTTAACTTCCACGGGAAAATTTGATTCTACTTGTAAGTAAAATTCTATTTCTATGAGAATTTTATTATATCTTATCCAAATTTTGGATTTTTATTTTAAACGTTGATTTTTTTATGATTACCGACGATTAAAACGTTTTACTTCTGCGTTAATATTTTTTGACTCTAAGCTATCTTTTAGAGTACAATCTTACCAGAGAGGGGGCGATATGTTTTCTGCTTTTATTATCAAATTTATCTGGTTTAAATTTAAGTGAGAAAACTAAATTTAGATGATAGTAAATATAGTTGAATTGTTATCGTTTGATTTTATTAGTTCTGCTCTATTTTTTTCCTTATTTAACGTCCTGTCTTCAAAGAAATTGTCTTTAAAACTGATATGCATCGAATTCATTTACATAGTGCTAATTACTTTTCTTGATTTTGGAGCAATATCTATGTTGGGGTTTGTGCTTGTTCCGTTGTTCCATTGTTTGATCTACTTTATCCGAGGGAAAAACTTCCAATATGACTTATTTTGTTTTATGGTCTCCACTACTGTTGGAGTTATCATAGCAGAATTTGCAGTTTTGAGCAGTCTCTGTTTAAAAGGGCTATTTCATTTTTCTGTCGTATTCTTGGCACTCATCTTCGAAATTATTATGTTCATAGTTGTAATTTGGCTATTTAAACGTTTCAAGATCTTAGAAAGTATCCAACTCGTAGGACATAAAAAAGAAGCGCTTATTGCGAGCACGATCATTTTTCTCTTTGTTTTGGTAATTCAATCTTTAGTTGATTATTCTGGTATGTCGAGTTTTACATTGATTTTTGCAGTTAATTTTATTCTTTTTACTATTGCAATTGTGATTTTTGTATTTTTACTATTACTCACATCATCCCGCAATAGTGTACTAATTTATAAACAGCAAAAACAACTTCATGACTTTGAAAAGTATTCTGCAGAACTATCAAATAATTATTATAAAATTGATTCTTTTAGACATGATTATAAAAATTTGTTGATAGCACTAGGAGGAGTGATCGAAAAGGAAGGGAGTCCCTCACTTAAAAAATATTTCAATGAGCTAACTTCTTATTCTGAAACGCATCTTTTTGATGAAACTTCTACATTTTCGGCTACCCTGCCATTACTGAAAAATACGGCATTAAAGAGTTTAATAATTTCAAAAGCTGATAAAGCACATCTCTTAGGCATTGATTTCAACTGTGACGTTACTGGCGCTATCCATTCTCTTATTGTTAACGAAATAGATATTATTCGAATTGTATCTATTTTGCTGGATAATGCACTTGAAGCGACCCAAGATCAAACTGATCCTATTGTTAACCTATGTTTAGATTCTTTTGGTGACCAAGGATACGATATTATTGTCCAAAACACTTTAGCGCTGGAATATTCTTCCGACCTCAATAATTGGTTGAAAGTAGGATATTCATTAAAAGGTGAGGGGCATGGGCATGGACTTCCGATCGTTACTAAAATCATTGGTGATAATCAAAATATGCAGTTTGATATTGCTATTGTTAATAACACGGTCATTGTTACTATATCCGTAGAACCTTTTAATAATTTAGGGGGGACAAATTATGCTTAATATAGTTGTTGTTGAGGATGACTTGGCTCAACGAATGGAACTCGTGTCATTCATAAAAAAATACGTAGCTTTTGAAGGTTTAGACGCCGAAGTAGTTTTGGATACGGACTCGAGTCAAAACACACTAGACTTTACTGCTAGAAATGATTCAAAAGATTTTCTTTTTTTCTTAGATATTGGTTTAGCCTCTAATAAATTAGCCGGGATCCAACTTGCTAAAAAATTACGAACTAAATTTCCTCATGCTGACATTGTCTTCCTAACTTCACACGTAGATCTCTCATTACTAGCTTTAAGAAATCGGATCGCATCGTTAGATTATATCGGTAAAGACATGAATGAAAAGGATATCCAAAACTCGATCCGTAAAGATATCAAGTTAGCTCTCAATAATTTACAATATGTTAGGAAACGAGAAACCTTTACATATAAACATCGTAACAAGTTTCTCAATATTCCATTGGACGATATCTATTATTTTGAGTCTGACTCCACTGGATATGATCCCACTATCTTGTATGGTAAAAATAGAGCCATATCTGTCTCATATGCCCTCAAATCTATCGAAAAGGCACACCCTCGTCTCTTTCGGTGCCACCGATCATATTTGGTCAACCTAGAAAATATTGTTTCTTATAACTATACAGAAAGAAAAATTTATTTTGATGTAGAAGAAAAGATAAGTTGCCCCGTATCTATACGAAAGGTAGCCGCTCTAATACAATTATTAAAAAAGTAAATATTTTAGATAAGCTCTGTAGGAATAGTTCTGTCTATTTTCACAAAGCTTATTGTCTCTTTGCTAAGATATGTTTGGAAATAGCTCCTAAACAGTTTGGACCTGTTTTATTTTACTATCTATATCTCTCCCATACCGTGCTGTACTCTTTATCGTCCATAAAAAACAGGTATAGTCTATTAAAGCTACACCTGTTTTTATTACGTTTGTAATACCCGTGATCTCATAGACGGTATTATTTTGACTAGTCACCAAGGCACCTCCCCTTGTCGTGTATCGTTCTCGGATTTTTACATAGAAAAACACCATAAAACAATGCAACTAATAAGTAATTGCCAGATACCTAATATCCCTTTAAAAGTATTATATTTTTTGGTATGAAGGACATATGTCTTATTGATCAAATATTCACCGCAAAAAACAGTAATACAATTAAAGAGCACGAAAAATATATATTGAGTAGTTGTTCCTACTAAAGCCCATGAACAAACAAGCGCTAACGCTGTAAATACTACTGTAAGATAATATTTATCGAAATATTGCATAGAATATTTGTTAAACATTGTGATCCCCCCTAACAAAATAACGATCCAGCTTGATAAACCAGTCCGATCAAAATTGGCGCAATCACTACTGTTGGTCCTGTGATCCCTAATAAAGCCCCAGCAACTGCATAAGCACCTGAATGGACATATCCAATAAACTGTAAAGCTTTCGCACAAGTTTCACTTCCTTTGCGAAGTACAGAATAACTAGATACAAATTCATCTTTATTTTCTTCAAAATAATTATTGATCTGCGCTAAAACAGTGTCTACTTGAGTATACGAGTAACCATTTTCTGCAAGTTTTTTAGCTACTTCATCTTTATTTTTGATATATACTTCAACTGCCCCATCCATATGCTTAATAACTCGAATATTTTTTTGAATAACATTTGAAACTTCATTATTTACATATTCCACATTATTCATATTGTTCTCAACCGAATTAGCAGAAACAGCATCATTGGATGAATAAACGAATAATGATATCATTGCAAATAAACTTAGAATAGCTAACTTATAAGCTTTACTAACCATACTACTAATTCCTAACATTATTAAACACTCCTTTTCATTGACTTTTGGAACCTCTTACAATGTTTATTGTACACAATATTATTCATAATTGTCAAATTATACATCCATTCATTAAAAGTAATAATTATCTTTTTAGTGTATTCATACTGAGCGAGTGGTTTATCCAAAACACAAGGATATGTGCCGAATATAAATATGAGCGTTATGGTAATTGAGTGCTGATCCACCAATAAAAATCAGTTGCACTCATCCAAAAAAAAGCTACCTTAAAAATAAGCATCAAGGTAGCCCCGTTATTATTGTTCTAACTTTTTGATAACATCTTTTGTTTGCTGTAATTTTTCATAGCTTTGAGCAAAGTGCTCGGAAACATACATGTAAAATAACACATCGACCACATAAAGTTGCGCCATCAGACTCATTGTAGCCGCAGTACGCATCTTGTAATCTTCGCCTGAGACTGAATGCAATAAACAATCAGCTAACTTGGCAAGCGTCGAGTCTTCTCGGCCACTGATCACAATAAGTGGAATGGTCATTTTTTGTGCTAGTTTAGCGATATCTAAGACTTCTTTTGTTTCACCTTTCATCGAGATCGCAAGAAATAAAGCATCATTTTGGTGAACTGCTAGTGCTGACACAAATAGGTGGATATCTTGCAGAAAAACCACTTTTTTGCCGATCCGACTGAATTTTTGGAAGATGTCTTGGGCTACGATCGCAGAAGCTCCGATCCCAAAAACAAAGATCAGATCTTTGTTTGCGATCATAGTTACAGCTGTCTTGATCGCTTCATCAGCTAAAGCATCATTAGTCGTTTCTACCATGTGATTGATCCGGACTTTTAATTTATTCTTGAGTGAACGTGGTGTTTCGGCATCACTGACTTCTTCATAGTACTTTTTATCATCTGCATGAAAAGCATAGGTCGCACTC
>NZ_CAQLEL010000081.1:0-38340 GCF_948826705.1 uncultured Ligilactobacillus sp. | reverse complement strand
TCACCCTCAACGCCTAATTTCCGATATTGTGAACCTGTGGCAATGATCACAACAGGCGCTTCATAAGTTTCACTATCGGTAATAACTTGTTTTAAATCACCATTGACTTCAACTTTTTCAACGCTACCGTATGCATATTCTGCTCCGAATCGGATCGCACCTTGATACATTTTTTCGGCTAAGTCTGGTCCTAAGATCGACTCAAACCCTGGATAATTTTCAACTTCAGCGGTATTATTCATTTGACCACCGTAGATCCCACGGTCTAAGATCAAGACCGACAAATCAGCCCGTGAAGCATATAATCCAGCCGTCAAGCCCCCAGGACCGGCACCGATCACGATCACATCATATTTTTTAGCCATAATATCTTCACCTTCCCATTTACTTGAGGATACTCTGCTAAAATTGCTGAAACAACTTCAAATATCAAGCTCAATTATTTAAGCTTCCCCCGTATTCAACATTTCCTGCTAAATACCAAGGCTCATTTGGACGATAGTAACGCCGATATGCGAGCAAGACGATCGCCCCAATAAACAAGATGACTGACAACCATTGCGAAACGCGCAAAGCACCTAGCATCAAACTATCTGTCCGCATCCCTTCAATGAAAAATCTGCCAAAAGAATACCACGCGACATAAGTCAAAAAGATCTCGCCTCGTTTAAAAAGATGCTTACGATGTCGTAGCAACATCAAGATCACAAAGCCTAAGATATCCCACACTGACTCATACAAAAAGGTCGGTTGGTAATAGATCCCATTGATATTCATCTGTTCAATAATAAATCTCGGCAAATGTAAGCTTGTCAAAAACGCATGTGATACTGCATTTCCATGGGCTTCTTGATTGATAAAATTGCCCCACCGCCCTATACCTTGAGCCAAGATCACAGTCGGCGAAATGATATCTAAAAACAGCCAAGCCGACAACTGTTTTTTACGACAGAAGATCACTAAAACGAGCAATGCGCCCAATAAGCCACCGTAGATCGCGATCCCGCCATCCCAGATCCGATAGATCTCACTAAGATCATTTTGATAATATTGCCACTGGAAAATGACATAATATGCTCGCGCACTGATCAAAGCGATCGGTAGCGCCCATAAGATATAATCATAAAAATCATCGGCGGGAACTTGCCTTTTCTTGCCCTCGCTAACTGCAAGGTACAACGCTAATAAAACTGCACATCCAATGATCACTCCATACCAGTGGACCTGTAGCCCCCCTAAACTAAAGGCGATCGGATCAATGACACCTAAACTAAAATTCAATTCTCAACACCTATTTCTCTTCTGCTGAATTTTCACTGATCAACTCATTTAAATTACGTTCAAAAGCCTTTGTCGCATCATATCCCATTGTCTTAGCCCGGTAATTCATTGCCGCTGCTTCAATGATGATCGCTAAGTTTCGACCAACTTTCACTGGGATCGAGATCTTAGGTATCTCAACATCAAAGATCGTTACCCGTTGTTCACCGTTGCCTAAACGATCGAATTGTTTATCTTTTTCCCAATTTTCCAAATGAATGATCAAGGAGATATCCGTCTTGGCTCTGACAGCACCTGCCCCAAAAAGATTCATGACATCAATGATCCCTACACCTCTGATCTCTAACAAGTGTCGTAAGATCCGTGGAGCTTCACCGATCAATGTCTGTTCATCTTGTTGGTGAACTTCAACTCGATCATCGGCGATCAAGCGATGCCCACGTTTGATAAGATCAAGCGCCGTTTCAGATTTACCAACACCTGAATCTCCAGTGATCAATACCCCAAGACCATAAATATCGACTAAGACCCCATGTAACGATTTGCGTTGCGCTAGACGACCACTCAAATAATCAGTCAACTTAGCTGAAACACGTGTCGTTGGCAATTTAGTCCGTAAGATCGGGATATGATGTTCTTCGGCTGCAGCTTTCATTTCAGCTGGAACAGCTAAATAACGTGAGACCACAAAGCATGGCGTATTGGGACCACAAAGTTCATCCATGATCTTTTTACGCGCTTTTGAACTCATCTTATTGCCATATGAGATCTCGGTCATTCCAAAAAGCTGGATCCGCTCTTCTGGATAATAATCAAAGTATCCCGTCAATTCCAACCCGGGACGTGAAATGTCTTCTGTCGTGATCTGACGTTCTTCTAAGTATCGTTCTCCAGAATAGACTTCCAAATTACTGATATCTGCTACTAATTTTTTTACACTAACAGTATTCGCCATTTATCTTCTGCTATATAAACGTGAACTAGCAATGCTAACTATGCTATAGAAAGAAATATAGCTTTTCCCTTCTTGATTTTATTTACTATCGGCGTGATGTCGATAGTTTAAAGATGTCGTCCATCTCTTCTTGATCCACTCCACATTTCATCTTTCTAAAAGGATCTAACTACAGATAATTCTAACTGTAAAAAGCGTTTTCAGCAATTAATAATTACTATTTTGTGTAGTGTAGTTGGTGATCACTAAGTTTACAATGCTTAAAATGATCGCCACCATCATCGCAGACCAAAAACTTGAAAATTCAAACGAATTTCCGACCAAAAACGAGGTCAACTCCAACATAAAGGCGTTGATGAACAGATAAAAGATCCCTAAAGTCATCACTGTGATCGGTAAAGATAAGATGACTAATAACGGTTTGACAAACATGTTCAACAACCCTAAGATGATCGCGGCTAAACAAGCGATCCATACGCTTGAAACGTGAAAATAAGTCGGGAAAAAGCCCGCTGTTGCTAAAAAGACTAATACAGTGATCAAAGTACGTTGCCAAAAATTCATCTTATTTGCCTCCCTTTTTATTTTGCTTAACATCTCTTTCTTTAGCATCTGTCACCAGACGACGCTTTTCTTCTTGTTGACCAAAGCGACTGAGTAAGGTAAAAACGTCATTATACTTTTCATTGGGATGCTTAGGTAGATAAAGTGCCAAGCCTAAATATAATAAGATCGGGACATAAACCAATAGTGGCACTAACTTGCAAGCGACTGCGACCACTAAAAAGATGGTCCGAACCACCCATGGTGAAATATTAAAATACTCGGCTATTCCGGCACACACACCACAGATCACTGAATCATTGGAGCGATAAAGTTTCTTTTTCATTCTCATTTTTCCTCTCTTTTCATTCTTATGTTAAAAATAATGGTAAGGTCACCATAAATTTAGTTCCATTTTTGTACGGACTCGTGACTACGATCTGCCCTGATAAAGCCTCGACTGCCTCTTTAACGATCGCTAATCCTAAGCCACTGCCTTCAGCGAAGCGAGCTTTATCTGCACGGTAAAAGCGCTCATAGATCCGCTCTTTATCAGCTTGAGCAAGCGTTTGGCCTGTGTTATAGACAGTTAAACACCACTCATTAGCTGAGCTAGTAGCTGTGATCTTTAACTTACCATCTACTACATTATATCTGATCGCATTTTGGATCAAATTACTGATTATATGTTGTAAGTACTTGATATCACAATTTATCTCAAAGTCGTCAGGTATCTGCAACTCGATCGCTAAATTTTTAGCCTTACTTTGGGCTAAATAGCTAGCCAAGATCCGCTCGCAAAATACTTTGAGCTTGATCTGCTCTAATTTGAGTTCTTGCGTCTTTTTATTATGTGCAAGTGCTGAGATATCCTCGATCAACTCGGTCAATTGCTGACTTTGTTCAAAGATGATCTGTACAAAGTCACGCGCAGTTTTCTTATCATCCAAAGCTCCAGCTAAAAGTGTCTCACTAAAACCTCGGATCGCAGTTAGCGGTGTCTTTAATTCATGACTCGCATTTGCCATGAATTCACGTTGTTTGACCTCTAATAACTTGATCTCAGTCACATCATTAAAAATACACATAACTGAATAATGGTGTCGACTCAAGGGAACATAGACCACCTGCACCTCAAACCATTCGTTACCCTGAGCAACTTTTTTTTGCCATAAGAGACGTTGATCTTCTTTGGCCTGGTAGACTTTTTGGGTCGCAGCGATCAACTCGACTGCCGTAAACACTTGATAAAAAGGTTGCCCCTTGAGTTCTGTTGTATTTAGTATGCTGGCTAACACATGATTATACAGGACTGTTTCTTTACGCTGGTCAAAGACGATCACGCCACTGGTCAAAGACTGTAATAGCGTTAAATAGTCACGATTTTGTTGCTGATAACTTCGTAAAAGACTGCGCTGATTAGATTGCAGGCGATTTACCAAACGTGAGAGTTGATAATATTCGTCATCTTTGGGTAACAGAACATGTCGACTCGGTTGATTTTCAACTAACTCGCTTAGTTTTTTGAGCAACAATGCTTGACTAGCTAAGCGACGTTTGGCTTGACGTTTAAAAAAGAGATAGTTGCCTAACGCTACTAAGATCACTGCTAAAAAGATCCAAGCTGCCCCTTCTTCTTGCCATACAGTCAAAAAATGCTCATGAAAGATCACGCCATAAATCAATACGACTGCTAAAACTTCGCCTAACGATAACAATAAATACCGCCATAGTTCACGCATCTCAGTCATCTGGCTCACCATTGAAGCGATAGCCAAAGCCCCGCAAAGTTTCTATATACTTTGGTTTTTTAGGATCTGGCTCTAATTTTTCACGCAGATGGCTAACGTGCATATCGATCATACGCGTTTGTCCCACATAATCATATCCCCAAACACCATTCAGTAATTTTTCGCGACTCAAGACTCTTCCTGGGCGCTTGATAAAATAAGCCAACAGCTCAAACTCTTTTGGGGTCAATGCTACGGCCTGATCTTTGACCGTAACTTTGACTCGTTCTAGATCAACTGTGAAATCTGGATATTTAAAAAGTGTTTGCGTATCAGATTTTGGCGTAGGTGTTACTTCTTTAGGCTTGATCCGCCGACTGATCGCCTTTAGTCTAGCGATAACTTCTCGAGGCGAAAACGGCTTAGTCAAATAGTCATCAGCCCCCAATTCTAACCCGATGATCTTATCGAGTTCTTGATCTCGTGCTGTAATGATCAAGATCGGAGTCATCACTTTTTCTTGGCGCAAGCGTTTAGTTATCTCTAAACCATCTAATTTAGGTAACATCACATCTAACAAAATAAAATCATATTCATTGTTCAAAGCTAGTTCATAGCCCACTTGACCGTCACTGCTAGTTGTCGTTTGGTAACCAGCCTGTTCCAAATTATACTTGAGTAGAGTCTTTATTGCAGTATCATCTTCAACTACTAATACTTTTTTCACGTTCATCTACGACCTTGTTTCACCAAAGTCGTCCCCCTTTGCATCTTATTCAAATAGTACTAGTCCGATCTCATGTGGTGAATCAGCATAGATCGCACTTTCTGCTAATTTCAATTCGCCTTCAAAATTTTTGACTTTCAAACGACAATAAGCTGGACTTTTTTGTAATGCTTCATAAAGTTCATCACCTGTAGCCACTTTTATCCCGTTACATTCAAGGATAATATCACCAACTTCAAGTTTCATCTTAGCTGCTGGCGTCTCTGGTTTGACCGCTACGATCCGCACGCCTTCCGAAGTTTCCACATACCAGCGTTTAGCATCATGATCAGATTTCAAACGTCTGAAAGCTTGCGCGACCAAGACTAATAACAGACCGGCGATCCCATAAAAACCTGCCACTGGTATAAAGTATGCTACTAATGCCAAAAGTCCAGCTAAAAATGCGGTCAGATAACTTTGGTGTTGGCGTAAATGTAAGGCTTCTTTTGGTTGTTGCTTATAGATCTTACAAAAAGCCCCAACAAATAGTGGCACTACCATAAAATGCGTTAAGTATCGACTCGGATCAAGCCACTGTTGCCAAGAATCAAAATTCATACCGGGTATAAACATGAACAGTGGAAAGACCGTAAATTCACGCCATGTATAACCTGCGATCCGACGACCACGCTTACCGGCAAAGATCTTCGGACTAAACCATTCAGCCTTATTTTCACGTGCTAAAAAAGCTTGGAAAAACGCTAAGATCGCAGTTAAAAGTAAAATAGCACTACCAAACCGTGGTCTCAGATCATGGGGCAAGATATAGCTTACCCAACTGGTATCACTTCCAAACGGCATCTCACTCAAGACAAATGTCGCTACCCCAGTGACCAAAAGCGCTGCTAGACTAAGATCGCCTACGTTGATGAACAAAAGTGCTACTACTGCTAAGATCTGGTATAAAACCAATGTCTGAGGCGGTAAACTCAGCCCAAAGATAAGCGCAAACAATGATCCTAACCCTAAAAATAATAAACCATGTTTGATAAAATGCCGCGCTTCATAAAAATCACGATCGATCGCGATCCGAAAGTTACGGCGTTCATTTTTTAATCGTAATTGATAAGATATCAAGGTCATCAAGATCCCCACCCAAAATAGTGGCTGGATAAAAAAGAGACCCACACTTTTTAAAAGTTGCAAAGATTCCAGTCCTTTCTAAGTGTTTGGTTACATTATAACAATTTTTGCGAATGAAACCTACTTATAGCTTTGAAAACCGCCATAACAAAGAAGAGACTGTGCTAATAAGTTCTGTAAAACACGCATCTGAGATATAGTTCAACAATACACAAAAGGTCCGCCACGATGCTAAGCATCATGGTGGACCCCTCATTTGGTTGACCGCATTGGCTCACTATTTAATTACTAAATTTTTAAGAAACGGCTCATTGAAAGGCCTGAACCTAAAGCACCGATAATGATCCCGATCGCTGCTAACAAGAGATCGATCTGCCATAAAAATGTTCCTGGCGTCAATAAATGATAGCCTGTACTTGCCATTGAACTTGACATGACTTCGTATAACCATAAATAAGCAACATCGACCAAAACGATCGGTAAAATAGCTCCTAAAAAGCCTGTCCAAGCACCTTCTAAGATAAATGGCCAGCGGATATAACTATTAGTTGCTCCCACTAGACGCATGATCGCAATTTCATTGCTCCGTGATAAGATGGTGATCCGGATCGTATTAGAGATCAAGAAGACTGCCACAAAGAGCAAGAGCAAACTGATCACTAAGCCCCAACGTTGGATCGCTGCTACTGCCTTAAATAACTTCTTAGCTGAAGCTCCACCATAGCGTGTATCATACACATATTGTAACTTTTTAGCTTTTTTTGCTACACTGATAGTTTCAGCTGGAGACTTCGTATCAACGATAAAAATATCATAAAGCGGATTATCATCACCCTTGAATAATTGGAATTCCTTCCCATAAGTTCCGACCACGTTGTTCAACTCGTTTTTCTTACTTGAAAAACTGATCTTTTGAACACCATCGATCTTTTGTAATTTTGCTTTCAACTGTGCTTGTTGTTCTTTAGTTGTATCACGATCGATAACGACTCGAACTTGCACATCATTTTCAACATCATGGGCAATTTTATTGATATTTAGCAAGATCGACAGTAAGACCCCAACTAAGATCAAAGTCACAGTCACCGCACTAACAGCGGCAACTGACATCCATCCATTACGTTTTAAGCTCTTTAAACTTTCCTTTAAATGGCGCTTAAGCGTGACTGTTTTCATCAGTATAATCCCCCTCTTCTTGATCTCGAACGATCTTGCCATCCGAAATTTCGATCACGCGATGCCGATATTCATTTACAATAAAACTATTGTGTGTCGCCATGACGATCGTTGTCCCTTCTTGATTGACCTTCTCTAAAATATCCATGATCCCACGCGCAGTTTCTGGATCAAGGTTACCCGTTGGTTCATCAGCGATCAAGATCGTTGGCTTATTTGCGATCGCACGTGCAATTGCGACTCTTTGTTGTTCCCCGCCAGACAATGCATCAGGGAAACTATCTTTTTTATCAGCTAGACCAACTAGATCTAAAACATGAGCGACCCGTTTTTCAACTTCTTTTGGTTCTTTTTCGATAACATGGAGCGCATAAGCTACATTTTCAAAAACAGTCAGGCGCGGTAACAATTTGAAATCTTGGAACACGATCCCTAATTCACGCCGTAAAAAAGGGACCTCATGATTTCTCATACTCTCTAAGTTATAATCATTTACCTTAATATGTCCCGAAGTTGGTATTTCTTCATGATACATCATTTTGATAAAGGTCGATTTACCTGCCCCACTAGGACCAACGACATATACAAAGTCACCTTGCTCGATCTTTAAGGAAATGTGATCATTTGCCAATGTATCGCCGTCATATTTTTTGACAACATCTTTATATTCTATCAAGCTGTTTCTTCCTTTCTTTTTAGCTTGGATTTGTTTTTTGTAATTTCCATTGGAGATAAGCATTGATAAATCCATCCAGATCTCCATCCATTACTGCTTGCGTATTACCAGTTTCAAAATTGGTCCGATGATCTTTGACCATTGAATATGGGTGGAAGACATAGGAACGGATCTGAGAGCCCCAACCGATATCTAGTTGCTCGCCCTGGATCTCAGCCCGTTTTTTCTCTTGTTCTTCTAACTCGATCTGATACAATTTCGAACGTAACATTTTTTCAGCTGTCGCCCGGTTTTGGAATTGCGAACGCTGAGCTTGGCTGGACACAACGATCCCAGTTGGTTCGTGGATCAAGCGCACAGCTGAGGAGGTCTTGTTGATATGCTGTCCCCCAGCACCACTAGCTCTAAAGACTTCCATCTTGATATCTTCTGGACGTAAATTTACTTCCACATCATCATCCAATTCAGGCATAACATTGACCGAAGCAAATGACGTATGCCGTCGACCAGCTGAATCAAAAGGTGAGATCCGAACTAAGCGGTGAACACCTTTTTCGCCACGTAAATATCCATATGCATTATGCCCTGAGATCGTCAGTGTTACTGATTTGATCCCAGCTTCATCACCTGGTTGATAATCTTGTGTCGTGACCGTAAAATTATGTTGTTCAGCCCAACGGGTATACATCCGTAACAGCATTGAACCCCAATCTTGTGATTCAGTTCCCCCAGCACCTGGGTGTATCTCCAAGATCGCGTCGTCTTTGTCATAAGGCTCATTTAGCAATAATGTCAGCTGATAACTTTCTAACTTTTGCTTAGTCGTAGCATAGTTTTCAGCTAATTCAGTCAACATTTCAGCTTCAGGCGCTTCTTGGACTAATTCATACAAAACTTCTAATTCTTCGACTGCCGTAGCTAATTGATGAAAATTATCATATTTAGCTTTGAGTTCGTTATTTTCGTTGATGACCGTTTGAGCTTTAGTTTGATCATCCCAAAAACCCGGTTCAGCCATTTTCATTTCATTTTCTGAAATAAGTTCTTCCAGACCTTCTAAGTCAAAGAGACCCCCTAAAGTCCGAAATTTTAGCTTTCATCGCTTCGATTTCTTTCTTATATTCATTAATTTCCATATTATTATTCCCTCAATTACAGATCACTCGTATGTAAGTTAAAAGAAGATCAGTCAAAACTGGTCTTCTTTTAACTACTAGCGACTAATATTTTGACGGATCTCAGCTTTCAAGAAGAGACGAGTCACATCATACTCAATGTCACCGACCATCTGTTCAAACATTCTGAAACCGTCTGATTGGTATTCAACTAACGGATTTAGCTGACCATAACCACGCAGACCGATCGATTGGCGTAATTGATCCATCTCATCGATATGATCAGTCCAACGTGCATCGACCACGCGCAAGATAACAACTTTTTCAAATTCTAGCATTTGAGCTTTATCATTTAATTGGGCTTCTTTAGCAGCGTAGTTTTCTTCAGCCTTTTGCATCAGGTAAGAAACGATCTCTTCTTGACTCTTACCGGCAAAATCATCTTTACTGATGCTGTCTTCATTGACCATCGCTCCGATCGCAAAATCAACGATCCCATCCAAATTCCAGTCTTTTTTATCACCAACTGTATTTATTTGAACGTTATGTTCGACCGTCCGCTTGATCATTGGCATAATGACTTGCTTCAAGGAGTCAGTTTCCATGATGACTTGTTGACGTTGGGAATAGATGACCTCTCGTTGAGCCCGCATCACGTCATCATATTGTAAAACTTGCTTCCGTGTATCGTAGTTATTACCTTCGACTCGCTTTTGGGCTGATTCTACTTGACGCGTGATCATCTTGGATTGGATCACTGTATCATCCGAGATATTCATCGTTTCGTAGAAATGTTTGATCCGTTCAGAACCAAAACGCAACATCAGATCATCTTCAAGTGAAAGATAAAACTGTGTCACACCAGGATCACCTTGACGTCCCGAACGACCACGTAACTGATTATCGATACGGCGTGATTCATGGCGTTCTGTCCCGATAACAGCCAAACCACCGATCTCACGCACGCCAGGCCCTAATTTGATGTCAGTCCCACGACCAGCCATGTTTGTCGCGATCGTTACAGCGCCACGTTGTCCGGCATTGACCACGATCTCAGCTTCTTTAGCGTGATTTTTAGCATTCAATACGGCATGTGGGATCCCTGCTTGCTCTAACATTTGAGATAATAATTCAGACGTTTCGACCGCTACTGTACCGACCAAAACTGGTTGCCCAGTTGCATGGCGTTCTTTGATATCTTCAACAACAGCTTTAAATTTACTTTCTAAAGTCGGATATAACAGATCTGGACGGTCTTCACGTAAGATCGGACGGTTCGTTGGGATCGTTACGACTTCCATATTGTAAATTTCACGAAATTCTTCTTTTTCAGTTTTAGCTGTCCCAGTCATCCCTGAGAGCTTTTTGTACATTCTAAAGAAGTTTTGGTAAGTGATGTTAGCCATCGTCTTAGTTTCTTCTTCGATCTTAACATGTTCTTTAGCTTCGATCGCTTGGTGCAAGCCATCTGAATAACGCCGACCATCCATGATACGTCCAGTAAATTGGTCAACGATCATGACTTCATCATTTTGGACCACATAATCTTTATCGCGTAACATGATGTAGTTAGCACGTAAAGCATTATCTAAATGGTGGTTCAAAGCTGTATTATCAGGATCAAATAAGTTAGTCAAACCAAAATATTTTTCACCTTTTTGGATACCTTCTTCGGTCAAGGAAACAGTCTTTGATTCTAGATCAACTTTAAAATCTTCGTCTTTTTTCAAGGTCTTAGCAAAGCGATCAGCCCGAGTATATAACTGTGTAGCCGCAGTCGCTTGCCCAGAAATGATCAACGGTGTTCTTGCTTCATCGATCAAGATCGAATCGACCTCATCGACGATAACAAAGTTCAATGGACGTTGGACCATATCTTCACGGTAAACTACCATATTATCACGTAAGTAGTCAAAACCAAGCTCACTGTTAGTTGAATATGTGATATCACAAGCATAAGCTTCTCGTTTTTCTTCTGGAGTCTTATCCGCAACGTTCAAACCGACTGTCAGACCGAGCCAGTTATATAACTCACCCATCTCAGTAGCGTCACGACTTGAGAGATATTCGTTAACGGTTACAACATGGACTCCTTCACCGGATAAGGCATTGAGGTAGACCGGCATTGTCGCGGTCAAAGTTTTACCCTCACCAGTCCGCATTTCGGCAATATTACCTTCATGTAACACTGTACCCCCGATGATCTGGACTCGGTAAGGATATAGTCCCAACACACGTTTAGCCCCTTCGCGTGCGACCGCAAAGGCTTCCGGCAAGAGATCATCTAAAGTTTCACCATTTTGATAACGTTGTTTAAATTCAGGGGTCTTTGCTTTTAATTCTTCATCGGATAAAGCTTCCATATCATTGGCATAAGCTTCGACTTGATCAGCGATCTTTCCAAGACGTTTTAATTCACGTTTATCGCTTTCGACCCATTTTTTTAGGACATTTGCCATTTACTTTATAAATCCTTTCTGCAACGATTACATTTATTTTTTTCAAATAAAAATATACTTCTTCTTATTTTAGCATTTTATTGTTGCTCAAACAATTACAATTAGACTACAAAAAGCGCCTGAATTATATCAGGCGCTTAAAGCATCACAATGATAGCTTAGTTATTAGCTTCGATCAAGCCGTAACGACCATCTCTACGACGATAGACAATGTTTGTGCCTTCAGTTTCTGCATCTTCATAGATAAAGAAATCATGACCTAACATATCCATTTGCAAGATGGCCTCTTCTACGTCCATTGGCTTCAATGAAACGCTCTTTGTACGGACAACTTCGAATTTTTTATCTTCTTTTTCAGCTTGTTTTGGATCTTCGGTCGGAACGAATTCCATATGCTTGAAGCCCTTTTCGCGTGATTTGCGGTTGAGCTTTGTCTTATATTTTCTGATTTGACGTTCAAGCTTATCCGTTACCAGATCAATGCTTGCATACATATCTGGTGAGGTCTCTTCGGCACGTAATACCAAGTATGGAAGCGGGATCGTAACTTCTACCTTGCTGTTCTTATCAGAATACACTTTAAGATTTACGTGAGCGGTAGAATTAGATGTATCCTCAAAATACTTTTCAAGTTTGGAAAGTTTCTTTTCCACATATTCACGGATCGCACCCGTAACCTCAATATTTTCACCACGAACATTAATCTTTAACATGATAACCTCTCCTTTCACAACTAAGCATTTTATATGCTTAAAAGACCAGGTATACACTTTATTAGTCTTACCTTATCTCTACTTTTATTATAATAGAAAGCGGTTAAATTAACAATTAATAACTACTCAATATTTATAAAATTTTATATATCAACGGGCTAGTGTCACCGAACGTACACAGCCACAATTATGGGCCAACAACAATTCACGCGCATGATACAAAGTACTACCTGTCGTGTAGATATCATCTACCAGCAAAATGTTTTTATGCTCTAGATCAGCTGGACCTCGATAGCCAAAAGGTTGAGGCGTTGCCAATCTTTCTTGTCGTGATTTATGTGACTGCGGACAACGATCAAATTTTTTTAAGTGATATAGATACATTTTCTTAGGTATATCTGGTAAAAAGCCAACAACTTGATCAAAGCCTCGGGTAGCTAAGGTTTGTTCATCTACGGGGATCACGACTACTAACCACCCCCGACGTAAATACTTTTTACAGTGATCTTGCAATGTCTTAGCAAATATTTGGCGCAGACGGTAATCACCTTGAAATTTATAGGCTTCAAAGTACGCACGCATATTAGGCTCGGCATAAACGTAAAAGGCCTTGTTGTACAACAGCTCAGTTTGCAATTTACGCCAGCGAAGACAATCTTGACACAATTTGCGTTGTTTTTGTTGACGCCCACAGCCTGGACAACTCGTTTCCCCAGCGATCGCAATAAACTTTTGGTGACATTTTTCACAAAGTGGCACAGTTTCAAAAATCTGGAAGCTAAAAAACCAGCGCCATGAAAAATCAAACGCTAATGTAGCATTACAAAGTAGACACTTCATCATTTTTTAACAACTGCTTAGCTTTTTGATTCAATAGCTTGATCTGTTTTTTAGCTGCGCGTAAAGCCGAAGTCATTTCCTGATAGGTAAAGATCACGTCCCCTGATGGATAGTCTTTATCTCTACCAACACGTCCAGCGATCTGAACCAAGACCGTCTCAGAAAAGATCGGTGCATCTGCTTGCAATACCATGACATTTAAGCGTGTGATCGTGATCCCTCGTTCAAGGATGGTAGTCGTTACCAAATAGCGATCGATCCCAGCTCGCAAGTTTTTGACTTTTTGTAGTCGATCGGGATCAAGTGCCGAAACGCATTCCCCATTTATTGCAGGCCACAAATGCTGTAATTCTTTCAAAATTGGCTTTAGCAAAGCGATCTGTGGAACAAATACTAGAAAAGGTGTTTTATTTTTTATCCACTTGGCAAGATATTTTTTTGTTCTCTCTTCAATTTTTTGCTTTGGAAAATAAAGCTTGACTAAGGTTATTTCAGGTAATAAATGCCGATGATAACGCAGTGGTAGACAAGTGACCGCCAGCTTATTTTGGTAGATCTGCTGTTTTAAATAACGATCAGGGGTCGCTGTCAGATATAGCGTACTCGAATTTATTTTTTTAGCATGTGCGACGGCATAATGCAATTGACGGTCATTAACATAAGGAAAAGCATCAACTTCATCGATCACCAATAGATCGAATGCGTGATAAAATCGCAATAGTTGATGCACTGTACACACTACTAACTGGGTGTAGTCATATTCTTGCCCACTATTTTGATACAGTAAACTACTTTTGACTTTAGGAAATGCCTGGCACAGACGCGGATATAATTCATTACACACATCGACTCGCGGTGTCGCCAAACAGACCCGCTGTTGATTTAACAAAGCAAAATTTAGTGCTTCAAATAGCATTTCAGTCTTCCCCGCTCCAGTTACAGCCCATAATAGCCGTTCTTGTTTGAGTTTGACCGTTTGCAATAATTCTTTAGCAGCCTTCTTTTGCCATAAAGATAATCTTGGCTTTTTCTCCAATAGATCTTGAGAATACTTTTTAAAATCATTGGCTTCAGGTATACTATAAAGTGACATGGTCGTCGTCAAACGTCCCCACGCTAAGCAAGCCGGACAATAATAACTCTTATCTGGTAGAGCATAATTTGCTCTTGGCGCTTGGAAACCACATCGTTGACAAAATATGCGCCCCTTTTTGACGGTCACAGCTGGACGTTGTTTGAGCTCAGCTAGGTCTAAAGCTACTATACCTAGAGCTTTGAGCTGCAGGCTACTTAATTGACGACCCATCAACAAATTCAATGTTTTTTCCAATTTTCTCACCTCACTTATAAAATACGCAAACTATGCGTAAAATTATTTGTGAGTTTCAATAATAATGGTAGTAGGATCTGTGAAGCTACTAAAACAATAACTCTTTAAGGGGGAAGCTATATCCTTTTGATTTCACAATATAGCTATATTTTTCTTGGATAAACCATATCTTACCTTAAAACAAGATGGTGTGATCGAGATCGTGATCAAAAAATCGCAATTCATCTGTAATATCAAACGAACTGAAACCGAAGAAGAAGCTCGAGCATTTATCGATGAGATCAAAACTAAACATCGCAAAGCTACCCATAACTGTTTTGCCTACACTTTAGGCCTAAATGATGAGATCCAACGGGAAAGTGACAATGGTGAACCTTCTGGGACCGCTGGTGTACCAATGCTGGATGTTCTCAAAAAAAATCAAGTGCATAATGTTTGCGCCGTAGTGACACGCTACTTTGGTGGGATCAAGCTAGGAACTGGAGGCTTGATCCGTGCTTACGGTGGTGCTGTTGCCCAAGCCCTAAAAGAATTGGGGATCGTTAAACGTGTCATACAAACTGAACTTTCATTAAAAGTCAACTACCCATTATTAGGCAAGTTGCAAAATTATCTGGAAAATCAGCCGGTACTTACCTTAGCGATCAACTACACTGAAGAAGTCGAGGTCATGATCGCAGTCGATACAGATCTTTCTGACGAACTGATGACTAAGATCACTGATCTGTTGAATGGTCGCGTAACGATCACAGTCGGAGAAAATCGTTATCACGAGATCGATTTTGACCCCCATCAAGCCTAAAAAATACGCCATCCTTGACCTGGGATGGCGCATTTTTTATGTAATTCATTTATGTTCAAATAAGTGGCTGACTTTCAAAACTAAATATTTGATCCCGTTCAATAAAGGCTGGCGTGTATCACCGACTAAACCGATCGCTTCAACAAATAGTTCTAAACCAAATAATGTTGCGACCGTCAGTAAGATCGAACCCCATAAATTAGACAAGGGGTACAGCAATGAAATAAACGAAAAGATCAATGCGATCCCATAGATCACCAACACAGTCTGGCGATGGGTCAACCCCATCTGCATCAAGCGATGGTGCAAGTGATGCTTATCAGCTTGCGAGATCGGTTTCTTATTCAAAAGTCGACGTAAGATCGCATATACCGTATCCGTGATCGGAACTCCCAAAATGATCACAGGGATGATCAACGTGATAAAAGTTGCATTCTTCAAACCATACAACGAGAAAACAGAGATCATAAAACCGATAAACAGCGAACCAGTATCACCTAAATAGATCTTAGCAGGGTGAAAATTATATGGTAAAAAGCCCAATAAAGCAGCTACCAAGGTCGCCATCATGATCGAGATAAATGTCGACGTCACATTCAAGAAGAAATATCCCGTCAAAGCACTAGTTGAAAGTGCAATGATCGCGACCCCTGTAGCTAGACCATCTAAACCGTCGATCAGATTGACTGCATTGGTGATCCCTAAGATCCAGATCAACGTTATCGGTAAACTAAACCAACCTAGAGGAACGACTCCAAGAAATGGTAAAGTCAAAGTCGTCATTTTGATATTAGCAATAAAATAAACTACCAATGCTGCCAGTGTGATCCCTAAAACTTTTTGGCGCGGTTTCAATTCAAAAATATCATCGATCATTCCCGTCATAATGATCAAACTTTGGGCCAACAATAACGCAACTAGTTGGCTTAAGGGATATTGATCGCGTAATAAAAAGAAATTTGTCGTATTAAACGCAACAAAGATGGCTAAGCCCCCCATGGTCGGCATCGGTACCCGATTAACTCGCCGAGCATTGGGATTATCAACTGCTCCGACTCGAAAAGATAAGCGTCGGACCAATGGAGTCAGCACTAAAGCTAGGACAAATGTTGCTAATAACGACGCAAGGATTTTGTACATATAGCGTCCTCTTTCCATCAAATCCTCAAATGTTGAGAATTCATTATCAGCTAAAAAGCCTATAATTCAAGTATCATTTTACCATAAACCAGCGAATGGGTCATTTTTTGCATGAGAAAAATTAAAAAGGGTCGTGAAATATATCCTCCACGACCCTAATATTTTATTTTTTCAAGTGGTAGCTATAGGTCGACACGATAATATTTTCGTGAGTCCCTAAAGCTGACCGTAAGCGTAAACTCGTCTGATTATGCAAGATATTTTGCCAAGGTTTTTTCGGCACAAACTGCGGTACCAAAACCGTCAACGAGTAATTGCGTTGTTTAGCATCCTTAGCGATCACATCGCAAAAGCGCAAGACTGGTGGCACGACTGACCGATATGAAGAATGCAGATCAACAAAGCGTACATCAGGAAAGGCCATTTTGAATTCCTGCGCTGTTTCGTGTTCTTTTTTAGGATTAGTATCAAACGAAACATGCATTGCGATCACATTATCACTGATCGAACGTGCATAGTTGATCGCTCCAGTCGTTACGTGTGTGACTGAGCTAACTAACACGATGACCGTTGAACCGGAATAATCATGCAATTGTTGCTCTTCACTTAAGCGCAGTTGAGCTGCTACAGTAACATAATGACTATGGACCTTATAAAAACCAAAGAGCAGTATCGGCATAATGATCAAATATGGCCAAACGTTATCAAAGTGTAACCAAAATAAAAAGACCACTAAAGCCAATGAGATCACTGCCCCCAATAGATTGAAACAAGAATTTAAGATCCAGTGCTTACCCTTGTGGCGCTTCCAATGGATCAACATCCCTGATTGTGAGAGAGTAAATGGCACAAAGACCCCGACTGCATACAATGGGATCAATAAATTAGTCTGACCGTTAAAGATAAAGATCAACACGATCGCCCCGATCGCTAGCGCAATGATCCCATTGGAATAACCTAAACGATCACCTTTATCCATAAACATATGAGGCATAAATTTATCCTTGGCCAAGTTATAGGCTAAGATCGGAAAAGCCGAAAAACCAGTATTAGCTGCCACTGCCAAGATCATAGCAGTTGATAATTGCAGTAAATAGTAGAAAATACCATGACCAAAAACAGCACCTGCAATCTGAGAAAGCACCGTTTGTTTAGGATCTGGTAAAATACCTAGATAATAACTCAAAAAGGTGATCCCACTAAAGAAGACTGCTAAGATCAATGACATGATCGCCAAAGTGTTTGCCGCATTACGCTTTTTAGGCTCTTTAAAATTAGGAACTGCATTACTGATAGCTTCTACCCCAGTCAATGAAGATGAACCTGCTGAAAAAGCTTTTAAAAATAGTAATAACGACATTCCTGGTACTGTATCACCAATATGAGCTGCGGCTGAATATTGGATCTTACCTGTTACAATATTAAACAAGCCTAAAGCGACCATCGAAACGATCATGATCACAAAAAAGTACACCGGGATCGTCAGAAACGAAGCTGATTCACGCATCCCCCGTAAATTCAGTGTCATGATAAATAAGACGATCACAACAGAGAGAAAAACACTGTGTGCTTGTAAGCTCGGGATCGCTGATGTAATAGCTTCTGTCCCAGATGTAACCGAAACAGCCACAGTCAGCATATAATCAACTAAAAGTGATCCGCCAGCAACTAAGCCTGCGCTTGTCCCCCAATTTTTAGTCGCAACTACATAAGCACCGCCCCCAGAAGGATAAGCATTGATGATCTGACGATACGACATTGTGATCGCAAACAACAAAAGTAACACGATCCCAGCAGCTGGTAATGCATACCAGGTCGCAGCAGCCGATAAAATAAATAGTGCTGTTGTGATCTGTTCTGTCCCGTATGCCACTGATGACAACGCATCCGAGGAAAGCAAGGCCAAAGCTTTGAATTTAGTCAAAGACTGCCCACTTTCTTCAGCAGTTTTTAGCGGTTGTCCGATCAATAATCTCTTTAAATATCGATACATAAACAGAAAAACCCCTTTTAGCTAGTTAGCCATTTTGATAGCTACTGGCTGATTAGATTTTAAATTCAAAAATTCTAGGTCACTTCAAAAAGTAACAGTTGAATTTTACACCAATCTCACAAAAAAAGCATCCTAAAATTTTAGGATGCTTCAAAAAATTTTTATT
Source organism: uncultured Ligilactobacillus sp. (assembly GCF_948826705.1). NCBI lineage: Bacteria > Bacillati > Bacillota > Bacilli > Lactobacillales > Lactobacillaceae > Ligilactobacillus > uncultured Ligilactobacillus sp. The sequence goes on along the minus strand of NZ_CAQLEL010000081.1, from coordinate 19,569 downwards.
TAACTTGCTTACATCATTGGCCCTTGTGGCATTTGAGCTGCAACATCATTGTTTTCTTCTGGTTTATCAGCTACAACTGCTTCAGTTGTTAACAACAGAGCTGAGACAGAAGCAGCATTTTGTAGTGCTGAACGAGTTACTTTGGTTGGGTCAACGATACCAGCTTCGATCATATCGACCCATTCATCAGTAGCAGCGTTATAACCGACACCGGCTTTTTGTTCTTTAAGTTTTTCAACGATCACAGAACCTTCTTTACCAGCATTGATCGCGATTTGACGAACTGGTTCTTCAAGAGCACGTTTAACAATGTTGATACCTGTTTGGACATCACCAGCTTCACTCAAAGTAGCTACATCATCGATCACATCGATCAAGGCTGTTCCACCACCAGGAACAAAGCCTTCTTCAACAGCTGCGCGTGTAGCATTCAAAGCGTCTTCGATCCGGTATTTGCGTTCTTTTAATTCGGTTTCAGTAGCAGCCCCGACTTTGATAACGGCTACCCCACCAGCTAATTTGGCTAAACGTTCTTGGAGTTTTTCTTTATCAAATTCAGAGGTCGTTTCAGCGATCTGCTTTTTGAGTTGTTCAACACGTTCAGCGATCTGTGCTTTATCGCCAGCACCTTCAACGATCGTTGTATTTTCTTTTGTAACTGTTACACGACCAGCTGTCCCTAATTGATCTAAAGTCGTATCCTTTAATTGAAGACCAAGGTCATCCGTGATCACAGTTGCACCAGTTAAAACAGCGATATCTTGTAACATTTCTTTACGACGATCACCAAAACCTGGAGCTTTAACAGCTACTACATTGAATGTCCCACGGATCTTGTTCAAAACAAGCGTAGGCAATGCTTCACCATCAACATCGTCAGCAATGATCAACAATGGACGACCTTGTTCAACGATGGATTGTAATAATGGTAAAACTTCTTGGATGTTAGAGATCTTCTTATCAGTTACCAAGATATATGGATTTTCAAGATCTGCTTCCATCTTATCATTGTCAGTTACCATGTATTGAGAAAGATAACCACGATCAAATTGCATACCTTCAACAACATCTAGTGAAGTATCGATCCCTTTGGATTCTTCGATCGTGATCACACCGTCGTTACCGACCTTTTCCATGGCATCAGCGATCAATTTACCAACTTCTTCATTAGCTGAAGAAATAGATGCGATCTGAGCAATATCACTCTTAGATTCAACTTTGTGTGACATCTTGTGCAAAGCATCTACTGCAGCTTTAGTAGCCAATTCGATCCCGCGACGGATACCTACTGGGTTAGCACCAGCCGTCACATTTTTCATTCCTTCGTTAACGATCGATTGTGTCAAAACAGTAGCTGTTGTTGTACCATCGCCAGCAATATCATTAGTCTTGGAAGCTACTTCAGCTACAAGCTTAGCACCCATATTTTCAAAATGATCTTCTAATTCGATCGCCTTAGCGATCGTTACACCATCATTTGTGATCGTTGGTGTGCCGTATGATTGTTCCAAAACAACATTACGACCCTTAGGACCGATCGTTGATTTTACAGTATCAGCTAACTTATCTACACCAGCAAGCATCTTTGCGCGTGCATCTTCTGAAAACTTGATTTCTTTTGCCATTTCTAATTCACCTCATACGAATTAAATTCAATGTTTACTTATATATTTATTCCACAACGGCAAGAATATCTTTTTCGTGCATTACTAAATATTCTTGACCTTCAAATTCAACTTGAGCACCAGCGTACTTGTCAAAAACGACAACATCACCGACTTTAAGTGTCATTTCTAATTTTTTGCCATCATCAAGGATACGTCCCGTACCAACAGCAACAACTTTAGCTGTTTGTGGTTTTTCTTTAGCACCGCCAGCTAAAACGATCCCACCCACAGTTTTTTCTTCTTCTTTTTCGACCTCTAAAATCACGCGATCTCCTAATGGTTTAAGCACGTTATATCCCTCCAAATTCTTTTTAGCACTCTAACAACCTGAGTGCTAATCGATTACAACTATTACTATACTAACTTTACTTTTAAATTGCAAGTATTTTATCACTCATACCCCAAGAGTGCTAAAATATTTTTGAAATTGGTTTGAATAAATAGCGGTAAAAACATATAATCTAACTATTGAAACTTTATAGTTAGGATCTTTATTGATGAAAAAACAGTTACAGTTAAATTCACTTATCATTTTAAGTATCTATTGTGGCACAATGACTCTGCCCCCTTTATTGTGGATGATCTTCAAAAATGCCTGGTATTACCCAGCCGTGACCGTTTTAGATCTCATTGGTTGTTGTATGATGCTCTACTTGGCGCACAAATTTCCTTTTAAAGATCGTTTTTTGCGCACTTCAAAAAAGCTTGCACTTCGCCAAGAAATCTATTACATTATTTTTGGTACACTAGCGCTTGTTTTGTTGCAATGGCTAAGTTCATATATAGAGATCAATTTTCTCGGACAGCCTAGTTATTCGGCTAATACTGGGTATCTTTTGGCAGTTCTTACCAAATATCCATATTATTTGGTAAATATTGTCATTTTAGCTCCGATCATGGAAGAATTCGTCTTTCGCAAAGTCTTATTTGCTAATCTCGGCTCCGTGATCGACCCAATAGGAGCTGCCCTTGCCTCTAGTTTACTCTTTAGTTTCGCTCATCAAGACGGACATTATTTGACTTATGCTGGTATTGGACTGGTACTTTGTTTTCTATATGCTAAGACAGGCCGTTTACGCATCACGATCTTAGCCCATAGCTTAATGAACTTGCTTATTATTATAAGTGCTTGGTAACAAAAAAGGATGTGTGGTACACACATCCTTTTTCATAGTTATTCAAAGTGTTGCAAAAAATAGATCAAGGTCTGCAATTCATTAGTCAGATCGACATTTTGGACGCGAACATCGTTAGGGACCGTGATCCGCAATGGAGTAAAGTTCAAGATCCCCTTGATGCCTGCTGCAACTAATTCATCAGTCACGGTCTGAGCTTTATCAGCTGGAACCGTCAAGATCGCGATCTCTATTTGCTGTAGTTGGAGTTGCTCTTGCATATCTTCCATCGGATAGACTGGGATCCCACTTTGGATCAAACCAGTGATCTTTGGGTCGATATCAAAGGCCGCACTGATCCGCGCGTTATTGCTCTTGTGAAAGTTATAATTCAATAACGCATGGCCTAGATTGCCCACTCCGATCAAAGCTACATTATTTAATTTATCTTGACGTAGCGTTTTTTTGAAAAATGCTTGCAAGCTTGTGATATCATAACCGTAGCCACGCTTGCCTAAAGCACCAAAATATGAGAGATCACGTCGGATCGTTGCTGGATCTATCTTAACAGCTTCAGCTAATTCAGTCGAAGAGACATGCTTTTTACCAGCATCCGCTAAAATATTGAGATAGCGGTAATAGATCGGCAAACGTTTTGCCGTTGCCTTAGGAATATTTGGGTTCACCATCTAGTTTCTCCTCTCAGATTACTCAATATGATAAATTTTAGCATAACAACTGTACTAAAAAAATTAAAAAATTGTAAATTAATTCACAATGTAACTAATAATTGCTGTCTTAGCGCAGTTTTAATTTTTTAACTTTGTGAATCGACTAATTATTCAAGTAGGTGAAAAAATGATTTTATTACAAGCACAACAAGTCGCTCGCCATTTTGGTGCGGATGTCTTATTTGAAAATATCGATCTCGATATTCAGGAACATTCTCGTATCGCTTTGGTCGGAAAAAACGGTGCCGGTAAATCGACACTTTTAAAAATGATCATCGGTGAACAGGCTCCTGACAAAGGTCAGATCGTAACAAAAAAAGGCTTAACAATGGGCTATCTTGCCCAAAATACTGGGCTTGAATCCGATAAGACGATCTATGAAGAAATGCTTAGCGTCTTTGATAATTTACGCCAAATGGAACAAGATCTCCACAAATTAGAGGCACAGATCGCTGATCCAAATGCAGATCATGCCTCAAAAGCTTATCAACAATTACTAAGTCGCTATGATCAACTATTACATGATTTTAAAGAGCAAAACGGCTATGGTTATGAAAATGAGATCCGTTCTGTTTTACACGGTTTTCATTTTTATCCAGAAGATCACGAGCGCCCGATCGCCTCGCTTTCTGGAGGCCAAAAGACCCGCCTTGCCTTGGCTAAATTACTTTTGGAAAAACGCGATCTTTTGATCTTAGACGAACCAACTAACCACTTAGATATTGAAACTTTAACTTGGTTAGAAGCTTATATCCAAAATTATCAAGGCGCTCTCTTGATCGTTTCTCATGACCGCTATTTTCTAGATAAGATCGTCAATGAAGTTTATGAGATCACACATGGTAAAGCTCACTACTACAAAGGAAATTATTCCAACTATATCACGGAACGTGAAAAAAGAGCTCAGTTAGCGTGGAAGAACTATGAAAAACAACAGACCGAGATCCATAAACTCGAAGATTTCGTCAACAAAAATCTCGTGCGGGCTTCTACAACTAAACGAGCTCAAAGCAAACGTAAACAGCTCGAAAAAATGGATCGCCTCGATCGTCCTGAAGGGCCTGAAAAAAATATGCATTTTCGCTTCAAAGCTGAGCAAGAAAGTGGCAATGTCGTTTTAACAGTCAGTGACGGCGCGATCGGCTATGATGGTCAGATCATTTCCGAACCGATCAACTTTGAACTGCGCAAACGCCAAATATTTGCAGTCGTGGGACCAAACGGGATCGGTAAATCGACCTTGTTAAAAAGTATTCTTGGTAAACGACCCTTCATCAAAGGAAAAGCTACGTTTGGTACCAATGTCCATCCCGGTTACTACGATCAAGAGCAACACAATCTTCACCCACAAAAAACCGTCTTAAATGAACTTTGGGATGATCATCCAACGACACCTGAAAAAGATATCCGTTCGATCCTAGGGAGCTTTCTTTTCAGTGGTGACGATGTCAAAAAGATGGTCCACAGTCTATCTGGGGGCGAAAAAGCGCGTTTATTACTGACAAAACTTGCGATGAAACACGATAATTTCCTAATTCTAGACGAACCGACCAACCATTTAGATATTGACAGTAAAGAGGTCTTAGAGCAAGCTATCAAAGAATTTGACGGCACGATCCTCTTAGTCTCACACGACCGTTATTTCATCAACAAAGTAGCCACCAGCGTCTTAGAGATCGCTCCAACTGGTAGCACACTTTATTTAGGTGATTACGACTATTATGTAGCTAAAAAAGAAGAACAAGCTGAGTTAGCTCAAGCAAAGGCCAAAGCAACACAGTCTGTAGTCGTAACTAAAAAAGAGATATCCGCTGGGAAACAAAGCTATGCTCAAAGTAAAGAGCATCAAAAAATGGAACGCAAACTCACACGTAAAGTCGCTGAATTAGAAGCTAGAGTTGAAGAACTCGATGAAAATAAAACTGAATTAGAACAAGCGATGGCATTACCAGAAAACTTCAATGACCTCGATAAGATGGCAAAATTACAAGCACAGCTCGAAACGATCACGACCCAATTAGCAAAAGCAGAAGCATCTTGGGAAAACAGCAGCATGGAACTAGAAAATTTCAACCGCAAAAACTAGAACAGTGCAGATAACTCCTAGAAAATAACGCGGGCCTCACTATGCAAGATCATAGTGGGGCCCGCGTTATTCATATAGCTCTGATCACTTCTATTATCTAGTTTTCTTCTAACCAATCAAATTCTAAACTCGGGTCAGCATTTAGGTCTAAGTTAGCAAAGATCTTATCATTGTAAGCCGCATAACCAGCAGCACCGATCATCGCCGCATTATCACCACAAAGTTTTAAAGGTGCTTTTAATAATTCAACATCTTCAAAGCGTTTCAACTCTTCATCTAAACGATCACGTAAACCTTGATTAGCTGCCACACCACCAGCCAAGATCAATTGTTTGACCGGATAATTCTCCAATGCACGGACTGTTTTTTGAGCTAAAACATCAACAACGCTTTGTTGGAAACTAGCCGCTAAGTCAGCTTTATCCAAGATCTCTTTTACTTGATCAGCATGATGGACTGTATTGATGAAGGCACTCTTTAATCCACTAAAACTGAAGTCATAGTTGTCCTCTTTTTCCATTGCACGTGGGAAATCAAAAGTATCTCTACCTTTATGTGCTAATTCATCTATCTCTTTTCCAGCTGGATACGCTAATCCTAAAACGCGTCCGACCTTATCATACGCTTCACCCGCCGCATCATCACGCGTCTCACCAATGATCTTAAAGTCATTTGGTCCAGCAAGGTAAACTAATTCCGTATGTCCACCTGAAACAAGTAATGCTAAAGCTGGAAATTTGATCTCACCAGCAAAATTGGCAGCATAGATATGCCCCGCCATATGATTGACCGGGATCAAGGGAAGATCATGTGCAAAAGCGATCATCTTAGCGGCTGTGACCCCAACTAATAATGATCCCACTAAGCCTGGGCCATAAGTCACAGCTACAGCATCCAAATCAGCATAGGTCACATCAGCTTGTTCTAAGGCATCTGCAATACATAAGGTTATCTGTTCAATATGGTGTCGACTAGCAACTTCGGGAACAACGCCCCCGAAACGCTTGTGACTCTTGATCTGGGTCGCAACGATATTTGATAAGATCTTATTACCATTTTCGATCACCGCAACGCTCGTCTCATCACAGCTTGATTCAAAAGCCAAAATCAAATTCCGATTTTTTTCCATCCTTTTTCAACTCTCTTTTTTAAATTTCTATTTACCAAGTTATAGCTGTACTCTAACCCATCTTCATCTTTGTAATAAGCATTTTTGACAGCTACTTCTTTAAAGCCAGCTCGTCTATATAACGCTTGTGCTTCTAAATTGCTACGTCTGACATCTAAGCTCAAACGGCGGCACCCATATTTTTTAGCTTCGATCTGCAAAGTCTCTAACATCATCAGACCTAATCCTTGATGTTGATATTCTGGTAAAACTGCAATGTTAGTCACATGTGCTTCACTAGGACCATAAGTAAGGTCACACCCTGCAAAAGCTACCATGCGATCTTCATAGCGCACAACGATATAAAGAGAGGTCATTTTATTTTGAATGTGCTTTTCAAAATCTTCGTAGCTCCAAGGTCGATCTCCAGCATATACTGAACTTTCGATCTCAAGCATTTCAGCAATATCCGGGACGATCGCACGGCACATCAAATAATTTTTATCCTCAACGACTACATTATGACAACCAAAATCTAAATTAGGTGTTGGTTGAACTGGTTTTAGCAACGCCAAAAGTTTATCTTTATACTTTTTCAACATAAGAATCCGCTTGATCCTTTCCAGGGTGTTTTTCCATCCATTGTACTTCTGCTTGTGTCAAACGTAAATAATGCGGTACAAATGTCAAAGTATCCGCTACAGAGCGATCTTTGCCCAAAAGCCCTAACAAATAAGCACTCGGATAATCATCTTTAGGAGCACTGAAATGATAATTATCAGCCCTAAGAAGTTCTTTAAAGCGTTCACGATAAATTTTGGCATCCGCTCCGATCAAGCAAACTTTTTTATCCTTTAAAAATTCGCATAACTCAACGACTGAGAGATGTTGATCAGGTAAAACTTCAACTAACTTGCCTGCCTTATTTTGATAAATACCGGCAAAAACATTTTCACGACGCGCATCAAAGATCGGTACTAAAAGTTCAGTTGTGTCATTTTGACAATTAGCTGCCAAAAGTTCTAGACTTGAAACCCCAACTAATTCCTTATTCAAAGTAAAAGCTAGCGTCTTAGCAGCCGTCACTCCGATCCTAAGTCCAGTGTATGAACCTGGTCCAGCAGAAACAACGATCCGATCAAGATCTTGTGGTGTTGTATCTGATTTTTTGAGCATCTCAGAAATGATCGGCATCAAAGTCGTACTGTGCTTTCGTGCCATATTGAGCGTTGTTTCTGCTAATAACGTATCATCTTCTAAAACCGCCACGCTCAAAGGACGATTTGAAGTATCCAAGGCTAATATCTTCATCTTGCAGCTAACTTCCTTTTATCTATTCTTATTACTTAAAATCACAATGAATATCTTAACATAAATCATTACAGAAAAAAGCTTTTATTTCAATTAGACAGCCTATCGACATTCATTGGTTTAATCGTTATAATAAAAAAACGGTATTTTGTGCATTACTAGCATTACTGATGCACCTAGAAAGGAAGACGCAAAATGAAAAAAATTCTTATTTTGCACACCGGTGGTACGATCGCAATGTCAGAAGACGAAAACGGTGCGGTCGCTCCCGGAAAAGAAAATCCCCTCAATCAATTTAAAAACCCTTTTAGTTCTGATCATGAACTCGTGATCGAAAATATCTTCAATATCCCTTCACCCCATATGGATCCTGCTAATATGCTCGTATTGCAACAGCGGATCATCAAAGCCTATGAAAATGAAAATATCGATGGTGTCGTGATCACTCACGGAACTGACACACTTGAAGAAACGGCTTATTTTCTCGATCTGACTATCCCATTTAAGTTGCCGATCGTCTTAACTGGAGCGATGCGTTCGGCTAATGAGATCGGTTCTGATGGCTTGTACAACTTCAAAACAGCTATCTTGACCGCTGCTAGTCCTGAAGCTAAAGGCATGGGCGTCTTAGTGGTCATGAACGATGAGATCCACACAGCTCGCTATGTGACTAAGACTCATACCACTAATGTTGCGACTTTTAGGACTCCAACTTTTGGTCCGATCGGGCTGATCTTGCGCGATGAAGTGCGTTTTTTTGAAAAACTACTCCGCCACCGCAGTGTTTTGATCGATCACGTAGTTGACCACGTTTATCTTTTCAAAGCATATGCTGGAATGGACCCAGAATTACTTGAAATAGCGCTCAATGATCAAACTAACGGCGTCGTGATCGAAGCTTTGGGTGCAGGAAATCTTCCGCCTAGAGTTTTGCCTGTGATCGAAAAATTACTGGCTAAAAAGATCCCCGTAGTGCTTGTATCCCGGAGTTTCAACGGGATCGCCCAAGATGTTTATGCCTATCCTGGTGGAGGCGTCCAACTAAAACAAATGGGTGTCACCTTTTGCCACGGCTTAAATGGTCAAAAAGCTCGGATCAAACTCTTAGTCGGTCTAAGTGCTGGACTAAGTGGTGCTAAACTAGCCGATTTTGTCTCGGATGCTGTTTCTTAAATAAAATAAGAGTGTAAGCAATACGGTACTGACCGTATTGCTTACACTCTTATTTTTTATTATCTCCAAGTCACTTGTGCACTGCAACTCAAAGTCCCGTCAGCCATATAGATCTCATGTAATGTGGTCAACTCGTCTTTTGAACGAAGTAATTCCACTTTACTAGTGCAAGTTTGTCCATAATTCAATTCATGCTCATATTTGATATTCAAAGCTACTGGCTCATGTTCCATTAAAAATTTTTTATCCAAAACATCTAGCATCCATTCGATATAATGAACATTGTTGACATGATGATTACTATCAATATCAAAATACCGCACGCGATAATCTTTGGCTAGTTCAACTTCTTCTAACCGTTTAGGACTTGCTAAACGTTCGATCGATCTGATCGGTTCAGGACCAAAAGGTGCGATCACATCAGATGTTATTCGCGTGATCTTTCGAGTTTCTAGATCAAGTAATACAAAAGCAGTATGCATCTTGGCCAACAAATCACCTTGTTCATCTCGAAGACAGAAATCACGGTAACAAAAATAGCGATTGTAGGCCGTTGCTTTTGTTTCGATCACAACTTTTTCATCACATCTAGGTAAACGAGTGACCGAAAGTAAGTGTTGTGTGATCACCCAACCATGACCTTGCGCATTTAATTTTTCTTCCGGCATCCCGACAGCTTTTCCCTGCGCATAGGAAGCTAGCATCATCAAATCGACCAATTTACCTAGACTCAATTTACCAGTAGGGTCAGTTTCATAGTAAACGATCTGATGGGGCAACCGATATAAATTTTTTGCCATTGTTTTATTTGTCCTTATAATTGATGATATTCGTTATAAACATCCTGTTTTTTCAAACCATTTAATTTTGCGACCTCTTTGATCGCTACATTAGGTTTCAACTGTTTTTGGGCGATCAAAGTTGCTACTTGCTCAGCTAAGGGCAACTCCAGTAAAGGATCTGCTTTTTTAGCTTGTGGGGCACTATTTCCTTGGACCACGACCACAAATTCGCCTCGGATCTCTTCATTTGTAGCCCACTCTACTGCCTCAGCTAACGTACCACGCAAGAACTCTTCATAGCGCTTAGTCAGCTCGCGACACAAAGCGATCTTACGCTCTGGACCAAAAACAGCTTGCATTGCCAACAAAGTCTTTCTCAGGCGGTGCGGTGCTTCATAGAAGATCAGTGCACAAGTTTGTTGCTCTAATTGCTCTAAAACTTCACGCTGCTCATTTTTCTTCCGGGGTAAAAAGCCATAAAACATGAAAGGTTGAGGCGTTATCCCCGAAGCGATAAGTGCACTCAAAGCTGCATTGGCTCCTGGCAGTGGGACAACTGCAATATCAGCTTGAATACAAGCTTTGACCAATTCATGTCCTGGATCACTGATCGAAGGCATCCCTGCATCACTTACTTGGGCTAGATCTTGCCCCGCTTGTAGTTTCTCGATCAAATAAGGGATCCGTTCTTGCGTATTATGCTCATGAAAGCTGATCTGCGGTGTTTTGATCTCAAAATGGTTCAACAAGCGCATCGTATTGCGCGTATCCTCAGCACAGATCAGGTCAACATTTTCTAAGATCTCAAGTGCCCGAAATGTCATATCCTGTAGGTTTCCGATCGGTGTTGGTACTAGATACAACGTTCCTTGCTCATTTTTTTCTCTAAAACTACTCTTTTGCTTAATTGACATTAGTGTCGCTCCCCATAGATAACATCTTGACAAAAGACACACGGTTCATCGTTTATCCTCCGTGAGCCATACATGTTGTCTACGTTACAAACATGGAAACCTTCTTCGTAAAGCTTTTCCAAATTTTTACGTGACTTGGAAAGACCGGCTTCTTCATTGCTTATCTCTTGTGTTTTCTTTTGTTCTAATTCGTGAAGTCTTTCACGTAGATGTTGATTTTCGATCTCTAACTCTGCATTTTTCTCGATGATCCGTGTCATCTCTTCTTTCACGCTCGCCAGCATCGCTTGTACATCGCGTGACATTTCTTCCATATTTTCAAAATTGTCATATAATTCGCGTTTATCCACAAAATCACCTTCAACCTGTTATCATGCTTGATACCAACTGCATAAATTCAAAGTCAGTGCCTCTAAGATACTCTGAAATGAGACATTGACCGCTCGTTGCCGTTTAGTCGAAAGGACAGCTTCAACGGCGCGGATAGCTCCATTTTCTGGAATCTTTAAATTTTTTTCATTGAGCTCTTTACTATACATTATAAAGGCAACGTCCTCATTTTTACCATATTTTAACAATAAAATATCACGTGTTAATAAGACTATCAACTGTAATAACCGATCTTGGCTAGTTTTATCGGTCGCATATGGCATCAATTTGTTCTGGACCCCTACAAAAGCACGCCAATCATTTTGTAAAACTTGATTAAACCACTCCCAAACATTGGCGAGTAATTTATTAAAATCTTCGTCACCATCAAGTTCTTGAGCTTCTTTTTGACTATTAGTCAAATGTGCTAATAAATTAGCCTTATCTGCCCCGATCCCCTTAGTTTCTAACGTTGCAACTAATTTCTTTAATGTCAGCGAAGACAATTCAACTAACTGACACCGTGAGATGATCGTTGGCAAGATCTGGTTTACACTATCTGACAATAAAAAGGCCGTTACATCGCCACTTGGTTCTTCTAAAAATTTCAACAGACTGTTAGCGGCACTGATCGTCATCTTTTCAGCATTTTGAATGATAAAAAGTTTCCGATTGCTCTCGACCCCACTTTTGACGAATTCAGCTTTCAAATATCTGATCTGGTCGACTTTGATCGAATTTCCTTCCGGTTTGATCTCAACTACATCAGGTTGATTATTCTGGGCGATCCGCCGACACTCATTGCATTTTAAGCATGGATAGCCGTTTTGCTTTTGTTTACAAAAAACGGCTTGGGCGACCCAATGAGCTAGCTTATTTTTTCCTGTCCCACGTGGACCAGAGAATAAATAAGCATGGGCCAATTTTTTATTGTCCACCAATTTGGCAAAGTGCTTTGTCAAACGTGGTTGGAGCTCGATGATCGACTGTTCCATAAACTTCAACTATATCAAATGTGGCACCATCAAAACTAGATGACTAGAAAAAATATAGTTTTCCCTTCTTAATTATTTCTTGTTATCAGTTGCACATTTTTTTTCTAACTGATCTCTTCTTAAAAATGAAAGAACTGTTCGACTGGTAAAACGAAAACGGTGGCCCCACCGACTTCGATCTCGACCGGATAAGTACGCTCAACTTGACCTTCAACATTCACTGGTGGCGTGATGTATTCCGCACGCTTAGAGGATGCCTGTTTGATCAACTCTAAAACTTCAGCTACCCGTTTATCTTCGATCCCGATCATAAAAGTCGTATTTCCCGATCGTAAAAAGCCACCAGTCGTTGCTAACTTGGTCGCTCTAACATCAGCTTCAACAAAAGCATTGCTCAAATTATTGCTATCTTTATCTTGGACGATCGCAATGATCATTTTCATTTCAAAACACCTAGTTTCTAACGGGAATTTTACTACTTAAGACTAGCTCAACATCAGCTATCACATCAGTAAGTTTCTGGCTAGCATCGATCGTCACGATCCGCTCATTTTCAGCGGCAAGTTTTTGATATGCTTGATAGACAGTCTCATAAAACGATAGTGCTTCTTTATCCAAGCGGTTAACTTCATCTTGACGATTCTGCTTGATCCGCTCAAGTCCTAGACTCGGTTCGATCGCTAAGTAAATGGTCAGATCTGGCTCTAGACCAGCTGTTGCAAACTGATTCATCTGTTTTACTTCAGCTACCCCAATATCACGCCCAGCCCCTTGATAAGCTAGAGAACTATCGACAAAACGATCACACAGCACTACCTTTCCCGCTTCTAAGGCCGGAAGCACAGTCTCAACCAGATGTTGACGCCGTGCAGCAGCATATAATAAAGCTTCAGTCCGCGCATCCATTTCAGTGGATCTCTCATCTAAAATAACATTTCGGATCTGTTCTGAAATGCGATTACCGCCTGGTTCACGCGTCCGTAAATAATCGATCTTGGCAGCTTTCAACTTAGTTTCGATCGCGTTTAGAACACTAGTTTTCCCTGATCCATCAGTACCTTCAAAGGTAATAAAAAATCCGCTCACTTGTAAAACCCCATTTTCATTTATTGATTTTATTGTACTGTAACATTTGCTGGCTGTCCACGACCCTATTTTTTCAAAAAGAAAAAGCCTGCCATTTCAGTTGGACTGCTTGACAGGCTAGTTTTTAATAATTGATCACTGACGCTTGAATATGGCCCTTGACCTGACGATATTTAGCTTCACGATAGAGAAACTCATACTTAGCACGAGCTAGACTCACTTCAGCCAACAATTCATCATCAACGTCATAGACTGCAGCTGCAGTTTGGCGGGCTTGATCCCAATCCAACTTAGCTTGATCAATATCTTTTAATAGTAATTCATTAAAAGAGCGTCTAAGTTTTTGCTTATTTCTTCTAAACATCAACTTCAAACTTCACCCCAACTAGATCTCTTGGCGGTTTTTCACCGCATTATACAGTGTCATCTCATCAGCATACTCAATATCACTTCCGACCGCTAAGCCGTGTGCTAAACGAGTTGTCATGATATTAGCTGGTTTGATCAACTTCGAAATATACATTGCCGTTGCTTCACCTTCAGGCGTTGCATTAGTCGCCAAAATGACTTCTTTGATCTGACTATTTTGCTGGAGACGTCGCAGCAAACTGGTGATATTGATGTCTTCAGGCCCTTTACCTTCGATCGGCGACAAAACACCATGTAAAACATGGTATAAGCCACGATATTCTTGCATTTTTTCCAAAGCCATCACATCTTTGACTTGCTCGACTACGATGACTTGACTTTGATCACGAGTCTTATCCGCACAGATCACACACGGATCAGTTTCCGTGATATTGCCACAAATGCTACAATAACTGAGATCATTTTTAGCTGCGACTAGTGCTTTAGAAAAAGCAACAACATCGCTTTCCTCCATGTCGATCGTAAAAAATGCCAAGCGAGTTGCGGTCTTTTCACCGATCCCCGGCAACTTTAGATAACTATCGATCAACTTAGCGATCGGTTCAGGATATTGCATCGTCTAACCTTCTTTCGCGCTTAAAAGCCAGGCATATTGCGGGAATATTTACCCATTGTTTTTTGCGTTTGGTCATCGATCTTAGCCATCGCATCGTTAACAGCCATGATAACTAGATCTTGTAACATATCAATATCATCCGGATCGACAGCTTCTTCTTTGATCGCAATATCAGTCATCTTGTGATCACCAGTAAATTTGACTACTACCGCATCATCAGAAGCATGACCTTCAAAGATCGTTGCATGTAATTCTTCTTGATCCTTTTGCATTTGCTTTTGCAATTTTTGCATTTGTTTCATCATACCTTGCATGTTCATTCCACGCATCATAATAAATCATCCTTTCAAATTCTAATCATTTTTGACTTCAACTAATTGTTCCCCAAAGAGTTCTTGTGCCTTAGCAACGACTTCAGGCACAACTGACTGTACCGGTGATTGGATCACTTGTTCGTCACTTTCAGGTGCTTTTTGCCTGACATCACCATGTTCACTCAAATAGTGGCTCCTGATCTCAGGCCAACGATTACCTGGGATAAAGATCAAATGTGGGGCTGCACCGAGTAAACGACTCAGCCCATTACCCAAAACATCTTGGAGTTCTTGATTTTCAAGGGCACGTTGGCATAAGATATCGTATTCAAAACCGATCACGATCCCATCTGGGCTAGCTGCGACTGGCTTGGCAACTTGCATCATTGCCCGTTGAGTCACATTCAACATATTCATCAGATCGCCCCAAACTTGACGAACCTGCATCAAGTCTTGCTTAGAAGCTTGATCTAAGACTTCATAGATCTTACTCAAATTCAGCTTCAACTCACCATTTTGCTTAGTAGCTTTACGGTTTGATCTTGGTGGTGTCTGCGCTTTAGCAGGTACACCCGAAGTTTGAAGCTGTTTGAAACTTTGCTCTAATGCATTGAGTTGCTTTTGTAACTGTGACATTTTAGCATCAGTTGCTGGATCTGATGTCACCTGCATTGCGACTGGTGCACTTGTGACCTGTAACCTTGACAATTTGACCGTCAACACTTCTAAATAGATCGCTTCATGAACAGTAAAACGCATATTTTCTTGTTGCTCATTTAAAATATCGATCATTTGATAGAGCTGTTCTGGATCGACCTCACTTGCGAATTTTTTAAAATCATCATCGAGCATCCCTAACTCGCTTTCTTCGACGAGCTTTGGTGCTTGTTGATACAATAAAAGATCGCGACAATAGTTGATCAGATCCTCGATCAAACGCTTGGCATCCTTACCGTCTTCCAAGATCTCATGGATCGTAGCCAAAGCACTACTCGTATCTTTAGCCACAACTTGATGCAGATACTTAGTCAAGTTATCACGTGTAACACTTCCGGTGACAAGTAGCGCATTATCCAACGTCACTTGGTTATCGCCAAAGGATAACACCTGATCTAAAATACTCAACGCATCCCGCATCCCACCTTCAGCAGCCTTGGCGATCACTTTGAGTGCTGCTTCATCATAGGTAAAGCCTTTTTGCTGTAGGATATACTCCATCCGTTTTAAGATCGCTTGTGGGGTGATCCGGCGAAAATCAAACCGCTGGGTCCGCGAAATGATCGTCGTTGGGATCTTATGTGGCTCGGTCGTCGCTAGGATAAAGACGACATTGGCGGGTGGTTCTTCTAACGTTTTTAGTAATGCATTAAAAGCTCCGGTCGACAGCATGTGAACTTCATCGATGATATAGACTTTGTAATCCGCTTGTGTTGGAGCGTATTTAGCCTTATCGCGAATATCTCGGATCTCTTCGACCCCATTATTTGAGGCCGCATCGATCTCGATCACATCATTTAACCGTCCCGCTGTGATCGCCTTACAAGTCTCACATTGATTGCAAGGTTCACCGTCTTTTTGGTTTTGGCAGTTGATCGCTTTAGCAAAGATCTTAGCTGCCGAAGTTTTCCCAGTTCCCCGCGGGCCGGTGAAGAGATAGGCATGTGTCGTCTGTTTTGTCAACAACGCATTTTTTAGCGTCTTCGTGATAAATTCTTGCCCCACAAGATCACTAAAAACTTGCGGACGCCAGACACGATATAAAGCCTGATAGCTCATCAACCATTGCTTCCTTTCTTTTTCAGTTTAAAAAAAAATCTCGATCAACGTTAAATGACCGAGAGCCTAATTTCATATTAACTTAGGGCACATGCTGAACCAAACTTAGTGCTGCTTCCTTCCGGACCTGACACGCTTCGTAAGGACAACATTGCCCTAAGGCCTTACGGCATATTCTATATTACATGAAATTAGATAAAATTTCCAGTCTTTAAATCAATTATTTTTATTTTTTACGCAAATTCGAAAAAAAATCACTTAAGATCTGCGCACATTCAGCTTGTAGCAGCCCCTTTTGCACCGTGACTTGATGGTTGAAACGTGGATCCGTCAGTAAATTCATCAAAGTTCCAGCTGTGCCAGCTTTTTCATCAGCTGCACCATAATAGACTTTAGAGATCCGCGAATTAATGATCGCTCCACTACACATTGGACAAGGCTCTAGTGTCACATATAACTCAGCTTCTGGTAAGCGCCAACTGTCTAACACTTGATTAGCCTGCGCGATCGCGATCATCTCGGCATGTTTTTCAGCTTGCTGGGTCGTTTCGCGCAAATTATGTCCCCGCCCGATGATCTGCCCTTGATACACTATGACACAACCGATCGGAACTTCGCCTAGAACTTGAGCCTTCTTAGCTTCAGCTAGGGCAGCTTGCATAAACTCTTCTCGTTTCATTTTAGCTTTCTTTCACACTCTGTAAAATGAAATAACCTTTATCTTTTAAGATAACTTCACAGTTACCAAAGACTGCTTCCATTTTCTTCTTCGCAGACGGTGCACCCTGCTTTTTTTGTAAAACTGCGACTAACTTGCCCCCGACAGCTAGATGCTCTTTTGCAACTTCCAAGATCTCATGTACGACTGTTTTTCCTGCTCTGATCGGCGGATTAGTCACGATCAACTGATAATCTGTCTTCGTTATATTTTCATAGATGCTTGAAGCAAAGATATTGACATTTTCGATATCGTTTTGCGCCGCATTTTTTCGAGCTAATTCTAACGCTAATTCATTGACATCGACCATATCGACTGTCACGCTAGGTGCTTTTTTGGCCAAAGCTAAGCCGATCGGTCCATAACCACAACCAACATCTAAGATCGCACCCGTAAGATCGATCGTTGCTAAAGCATTTAACAAGACACGTGAGCCATAATCAACTGTATTTTTGGAAAAGACCCCATTATCTGTTACAAAAGTAAGATCGTGTCCTAATAGTTCAAAATTCCAGTATTTCTCATCATGTTCGACATTTGGATTCTTTGAATAATAGTAGTTTTCCATTCAGTCACCAAATTTCCTTTTCAAGTTATCTTCACTTTTCTAATTATATCATATCTAGCTTTAGTCTTTGCTTACAAGACAATAACAAAAAACTAAGGACAGTGCTTCTCCTATCCTTAGTTTAATCGATCAAGGTCTTTGCCATTAGTTGCGATCACTTTTTGATACCAATAAAAAGAGTCTTTAGGAATCCGCTTCAAACTTCCTTTACCCTCGTCATCTTGATCAACATAGATAAAACCATAACGCTTTGACATCTCAGACGTTGAAAATGAGATCAGATCGATCGGTCCCCACATCAAGTAACCGAGTAAATCCACCCCATCAGCTAGCGCCTCTTGCATCTGTTCGATATGCGCCCGCAAGTAATCGATTCGGTAATCATCATGGATCTTGCCATTGCCATCTGGTGCTTCAAGCATCCCGACCCCATTTTCAACGATAAACAGTGGCACTTGGTAACGATCCCACAGCTCGTTTAAAGATATCCTAAGCCCCACTGGATCGATCTGCCAGCCCCAAGGAGTTTCCTCTAGATACTTATTCTTGAGTCCATATGAAAAATTACCTAGTTCCTCATCTTCTCCTGTAGCTGTTACAGTCGACATATAATAGCTAAAGCTCAAATAATCAACTTTACCTTCTCGTAGAACTGCTTGATCACCAGATTCCATTTTGAGCGTGATCCCGTGTTCAGCAAAGAAGCGGTTCATGTAATTAGGGTACTCTCCTCTGACCTGAACATCGGTACAAAATAAATTTTGGTCATTTGCTTGCTGAGCAGCTAAAACATCAGCTGGATCAGTCGTTGCTGGATAAGTCTGCATACGTGCTAACATACATCCCATTTTATCTTCTGGCTCCATCTCATGTAATTGCGTTGTTGCTAGGGCACTGGCAATAAATTGATGGTGTAAAGCTTGATAGCGTTGTTGTAATTTTTCTTGCTCGGTCAAACCATCTTCAAGTGCCCCAGTTTCATGGAACCCCCATACACCAGTATTGATCTCATTGAATGTGATCCAATACTTGACTTTATCTTTATAACGTTCAAAAACAGTTTGCGTAAAGCGCATAAAATCACTAATGGCTTCTCGACTAGCCCAACCATTATATTTTATGGTCAGACCCAAAGGCATCTCATAGTGCGATAATGTTACGACCGGCTCAATGTTATATTTTTTCATTTCAGCGATCAAATCATCATAAAATCTCAGTCCTGCTTTATTCGGACTCTTTTCATCACCATTAGGAAAGATACGAGCCCATGCGATCGAGATCCGTAGAGCTTTAAAGCCCATTTGTGCAAATAATTTGATATCAGCTGGATATTGATGATAAAAGTCTATCCCCCGCCGTTTAGGATAATCACCTACTGTTTGCTCCGCTAATGCTTCTTTAAGGGAGTCTCTTGTCACATTTTCCATTGAGATCTGTCGCCTATCAGTGGCCTTTTTTACGACTTCAGCAGTCGTCAGGCCCTTGCCATCAGCATTGAAGGCACCTTCGATCTGATTTGCCGCTGTAGCACCACCCCATAAAAAGTCTTTCGGAAATGTGTGTGGATAATCTGTTTGATACATCTTGCTTACCTTCTTTATCATTAACTCACTTTGAGCGTAGCACTTTTAGTCAGCCTGTACAAACTTTTACACTTATCCTTTTAGGCACATAAAAAGCTGCAGTCTTATCTACAGCCTTTAGCCTTATTTATTTATTCGTTGCCGATTTGCCAATGCTAATTCGGATAAGTAACGATAGAGTGGCAAAATATCGATCCGCTTAGGAAATTCAAATTTCATTGTTGTCAAATTTTCCTTATGTGGCTTTTGATAAACATTTTCCAAAACAGTCACTTTGATCTCACTGTC
>NZ_CAQLEL010000080.1:0-2974 GCF_948826705.1 uncultured Ligilactobacillus sp. | reverse complement strand
TCATCAACCGTAATTGACGCGAATGTTTAAGTTCACGAAAGCCGGTCACCACTTGTTTGATCAAGCTCTGTTTCAAGTTTTGCTTAGAACTATCAGTGACCTCCTCAATATAACCATATCTGATCGCCAAAA
Organism: uncultured Ligilactobacillus sp.; assembly: GCF_948826705.1. NCBI lineage: Bacteria > Bacillati > Bacillota > Bacilli > Lactobacillales > Lactobacillaceae > Ligilactobacillus > uncultured Ligilactobacillus sp. The sequence continues at coordinate 2,842 of NZ_CAQLEL010000080.1, read as the reverse complement.
ACGCTACTAATGTTAAGAGTACACTCACCAAATAAAACCTTATCCCTAACCTATAATACAGCCATGAACCAAGTACCCCTCCAAACAGTGCTCCAATAAGATCCAAGCGATTAGTATTACTGATAAATTTGGCAACTAAGCGATCTTGAGCTTGGTGCTTGAGTTCATTTATCAATTGTGCATCCAATGTCCCACTCTCTAATGCCATTGCTAATCCATAGCATGCCCAAGCAAGTAATATCGCCTGAAAGCTTTCACCTGACCAAACTAGCAAAAACATCCCAAGCAAAAAGACTTTTGCCCATAAAAAGAGGGCTTTTTTAGAATACAGATCAGCTAATAGACCACTAGGATATTCACTGACTAAAATGACCAAGCTATAGGTCGCTTGAACTAACATGATCTGCGTCAATGACAAGCCTTTAGCAAACAAGAGCACGGTCAAGACGGCATGTGGCAAAGAAGCCGCTAACGTGGTCAAAGTAGTTGCTAGATAAAATATTTTGATATTTTTCTGCAGTTGCTTCATTTATTTTCCTCGCTACAAAAGCTACAATTTTTATCTTTGGGAACATCTAATGTATAATTTTTAAACGTCACATTGTCAACACCAAATCGTTTATTTAGCGATTTGACTTTATCTAATTTTTCAGCTTCGAACTGAATAATATCAGACATTGCTAAACTAGACGCTAAGGCATTATTTGTAAAACCAGATGGAGCTTCATATTTATTATTAATGTTCAACAACTCATCTTGCATTGAATCTTTTTCATGTTTTTCAAGAGATAAAGTATTATTGCAATATGGACAACTTGAAATCCCTGGAACATAAAATGGTCCAATTACAGAAATATCATTTAAGTAACCAACATTTAAAAAGGGAATTTTATTTTTTACACAATACTTTGTAGTTTCTTCTAAGGCAGTAATACTATCCCCTGAAAGTATTACTAAATATCGCTTATTATCTGTTAATTTAATTGATTTTTCTAGTAGATCCTCGGTAACATATCTATCATAGGACGTAATATCTAATAAAGGATTACGTAATTGAATCTGCTTTTTCAGCATATCTGCTTTTGAATATCCTATATCTTTAGTTGTGAACAATAATTGCCGATTTAAATTACTATTTTCAATCTTATCTCCATCAATAAGTAGCATTTTTTCAGGAGTAAATGTTGCCAAGGAGTAACTTAAAAAGTTTCCTATCCCACCACAACCAATGATAATCACTGTAGTATTTTTTAAATTATTTAACACTAATTTTGCATCTACATCTATTGATAATAAATATAAATAGTTTTTAAAATCAAGAGTATCCTTTTTCGGCTTTACCAACGAGCTTTCTAAAATTAAATTACTATCTAATAATTTTTGAAAAGTATTTTTTTTAATGTTATGTTTTAACTCAAACTTTTTAATTTCAGCTTCAGTACGTTCGATCTCCGTATAGTTTAAAAGATGGAGTGCATCTTTAAATTCTTCTAAACTCAATGTAAACTGTTTTGTACCAACACCTAAAATTCCACATTTTTCGTTAAAACCACCCGTTGCTAATAAACTTGTTTTATACATAATTATCTCCTATCGTAATTTATAGTATTTATAAACTTCCGAATACTAACGAAAACCATAATACTCAAGGTATTATGGTTTCCATCAATATACGGAGCTAGTTTTTGATCATAAGTGACATAGATATCACCTCCTTTAAGTGATGTATTAAAGGTATAGCTAATTTATACAAAAAGAAGATTTTTTCAAAAAAGGGTCATATATAAGAGATAATAGTATGAACACAAATATAACCCTATAAACCGACAATAATAATAATTTCTGATATTATTATTGAAAATAGATTTGAAAACTTCTCCATGATTAACACGCGCACCTTTTTCTTATTTCTTTTCCTCTACATTAACTATATAATGAACAAAAAGATATTATTTTTTTGTTGTGAAAGTGGGAATTTTAAATGAAGTCACATCTAGGGAAAACACTCAGAAAAATTCGAGTAGGCAAACATGTAAGCTTAAATGCAGTGGCTGATGAGTATTTATCAAAATCTCAAATATCACGCTTTGAGCGAGGCGAATCCGAGATATCTTGTATTCGCTTGATCAATATTCTCGATAAATTACATGTTTTGCTTGGGGAATTTCTTATCTTACATGATGGTGAGCATACGCAAACCGAAAACTTTGTTGATCTAGTGCAATATATCCGTAAAGAATATCCCACACAAAAAACGGATAATATTATTAAGTTACTTTCTGATACTTCTAGATATCAGTTAAATGATCTCGAGAAAACTATGATAAAATCAATAATTTATATGCTAGATCACTCGGATAAAATAAAGCCAACTGAAACCGAGATCTTGAATTTGACAGATTACTTATTCGAAGTTGAAAATTGGGGATATTATGAGATCACTTTATTAGGAAACTGTTCAAGAACGATTCCCTATCCTTCTTTTTTCTTGCTTACAAAAGAGATGTTAAAAAACTATATTTACTCTTCTTTAAACAAAACTAATAAGAAGTTAGTTACACAACTAGCTATTAATTGCTTGATCGTAAGTATTGATAATGAGCAGTTTGAAAATTGCAAGTATCTTATCCAAGAAATTAAAAAGTTACTAGATAATGAATTAAATTATTTTGAACAGACTGTATTTCTTTATGCACAAGGATATTTTGAATTTGAGCAAAATATTAAAACAGGACGATCTAAAATGCAGCAAGCATTACAGGTATTCAACATTTTAGGCGAAAATGATATTCATAGTCAATATGCAAGTCATTATACTAAGACTATAGGAGCAAAAAATCAT
>NZ_CAQLEL010000079.1:0-12606 GCF_948826705.1 uncultured Ligilactobacillus sp. | reverse complement strand
TGATCTTTAATATACCCAGGAAGAGCAGTTGTAATAACATTTGTCCCAATAAATGGAATATAGAGTACTATCCCTAACAAAAGTAACCATTTTTCCTTGAGAAGATATGGAAAAAGTTTTACTTTTTCATCAACTTTGATTTTATTTTGTTTAGAATACTTAACTGCTGAAAAAATAAGTAACGAACTTACAAATAAAATGATCCCTATCACTAAAATATTTTCAAAACCCACATAGCGATACAATATTCCTGAAAATAAAGTTGCAGCTAATAAGCCAACTTGCATTGAAATTTCAGCAAATGAATTGATCTGTAAGGTATTATCTTCTGCCGTAAAACTATTTAAAATATCTTTTGATGCTGGAAAATACAGATTCCAACCGATCCCCCCACTTAGTGCCAATAAATAGATCGCTAATTTCTTATCTAAATTCATTTTAAAAAGTACCAAAGCCAGTACAATAAAAAATATTCTAAAACAATACGAACTTATAGCTAACCATTTAGCGTTTATACACTTAAGTACTCCCATAGCGATTAGAGAAATAAACATCCCCGCAACAACGTTTATATTAGCAACGATCGCTATCAAACTATTTGAATGGTAAATATCAATGATATACCAATTTAGTGCCACTAAAATCATCCCTGCACCCAACTGTGAAATGATGTCACTGGTAATAAAGAGTCTAAAATTTTTCTTCATCATCAGATCACGCTCCTTTTAGATCGCTACATACGTCACATGAGTAATAGCAATAATGATACTAAAATATTATATTATATTTTGATAACAAAAAAAACTATCTAAACATAATATAAAACTTAGCGCAATTAATTTACAATACTATGCATAGGGAAAAACTATCTGCAGACACCATAGGAGGGGGAAAATAATATATGTATAAAAAACTTTTTAAATTTGTGATCGTATGCTTTACCATACTCTCACTGAACCTTTCAATTACACCTGCACTAACTGTAAAAGCTAGTGAATTAAAAATAGGTCTAACATCTTAAAATAATTCTTTTTCTGAATTATCAAAAGACTCCATGGTTCAATTATTTACAGCAGTCGAGAAACTTCCAGATCAATTACTTCAAAAAGGATGTTGTTCATGAGATTTAAAGTTTTACAAAAAGTTCAAATCGTGTTGCTTTTCGTTTTTCTCAGCTTACATTTTTTATTGCATACTTTCAACTTTCATCCAGAACTTTTGCTTACCATCACATTTAGTATGACATTTTTGGAAAATGATCGCTCATCACTTTTTCTCTTCAGTTGCCTTATGTTGATGACATTATCTACGGTTGTTTATTTCATCGCTAGCATAACATAGATTATGCAAAAAAGCGTGCTCTCGCAGTGAGGGCACGCTTTTCTTATCAGAAAAACTAAGATTAAAGCTTTTCTTTGGAGACAATGTTCAAGTTGTCGTCCAATTCATAAACAACTGGTTGACCTGTTGCCATTTCAACGTCCATGATGTCTTCATCAGAGATGTTTTCAATGTATTTTGTCAAGGCACGTAATGAGTTACCGTGTGCGGCAACGATAACGTTCTTGCCATCTAACAAGTCTGGAGCGATGTTGTCTTCCCAGAATGGGATAACACGTTCCAATGTGACCTTCAAGTTTTCACCGCCAGGGATGATACGTGGGTCTAATTCTGCGTAACGACGATCGTTTGCTGCAGAGCCTTCATCGTTTGCATCCAATAATGGAGGCAATACGTCGTAAGAACGACGCCAGATGTGAACTTGTTCGTCACCGTATTTTTCAGCTGCATCAGCTTTGTTCTTGCCTTGTAATGCACCGTAGTGACGTTCGTTCAAGCGCCATGATTTTGTTTCAGGGATCCATAATTGGCCTGATTCTTCAAGTGCGAAGTGCAAAGTCTTGATGGCACGTGTTAAAACAGATGTGTAAGCTTGATCAAATTCGATCCCTGCTTCTTTTAACTTACGGCCAGCTTCCTTAGCTTCACGTTCGCCTTGTTCACTCAAGTTGACGTCTACCCAACCTGTGAAAAGGTTCTCTAAGTTCCATTCACTTTGTCCGTGACGGATAAATACTAATTTTGCCATTTAGTAAAAACCTCTTTCTTATGTTTATGATACAAAGATAATTTTACACTGAAATCCAAAAAATTGATAGTGCTTTAGTGAATTTAGCGTTGATTTTCATCTAAAGCTTTCAACAAAGCAGTCACGGCACGCTCGATATTTTCAGGTGTCGTTGCTAAGTTGATCCGAATATGCCCTGCACCAGAAGCGCCGAACCAATCACCAAAATCGACTGCTAAGCCAGCTTTATTTTTTACAAAGATCTCTAATTTAGCTGGATCCACAACTGCACTAAGATCGATCCACATTAGATATGTTCCTTCTAACGGTGAGATAACGATCTGTGGATAAGCTTTAGTTAGATTTTCTTTTGTATAGTCATAGTTAGCTTGGATCGTTTCCAATAGACCTTTAAGCCATAAAGCACCATGTTCATAGGCAGCCGCAGCAGCTACCTTACCTAAAATACTGCCGGCTGGAGCAGCCAAACGTTCAATTAACTTATCATAGCGTTGACGCATCTGTGGATTAGGGATGATCACATGACTGTTTTGAAGAGCTGCCATGTTAAAGGTCTTCGATGGAGCATCGACAACGACTAAATTATCACGATACTTGCCTTCACTAACTTCTAAAGCTGAAACAAATGGTTTATCTGTCAACAAAAGGTCATGATGGATCTCATCTGCGATCACGAGCACTTGCTTTTGGCGACAAAGTTCAAGCAGCTCAGCTAGTTCTGCTTCAGACCAGACACGTCCGACCGGATTATGTGGTGAACATAAGATCAATAACTTCACTTGCTCTTCAGTGATCTTTTCTTCGATATCGGCTAGATCCATTGAGTAGACCCCAGCTTCATTCTTGAGATCAGAAACGACTAATTTACGCTCATTATTTTCGATGACTTTCATAAATGGATAATACACCGGTTGCAAGACCAAAACAGCGTCATCTTTTTGAGTCAATAAGTTGACTAGCGTGCTCAAAGATTGCACGACACCTGTACCAAAACGCATCCATTCGCGATGCAATTCGATCCCATAACGTTCTTTTTGCCATTTGAAATAAGCTTCAAAATACGCATCTGGTGTTAATGAATAGCCAAAAGCACCATGGGCGATCCGTTTTTTCATAGCTTCAAGCGCTTCTTTTGGTGCTTTAAATTCAGTATCAGCGACCCAAAGTGGCAATAGATCTTCTGCATCAAAATTTTCTTTTAAATTATCCCATTTGACCGAATCAGTATTTTTGCGGGCAACAGCATATTCTGCTAAAAATTCTTGCTTATTCATTTTTACGCTCCAACTTTCTAACTTTCTTCAAACGTTCACTCTTTGAATGGACCGGTTTTACTCCTAAAACATCTAGCATAAAGGTAAAGATCGGGATCCCCACGATCAAGCCCCAAACACCAAAAAGATGTTCCGCAACAAATAAGACGACAAAGGTGTAAAACATCGGTAATTCCGTACGGCTAGCCATGAATTTTGGATTTAAAACATAGGCTTCCAAAGCATGAACAACGACCAGCATAATAACAATATATAAAACATAGCGCAACCCACCGACCGAATAGCCGATAAACATCATCGGGAACGCGGAAATGATCACCCCAGCCACAGGGACTAAACTCAAAACAAAGACCATGATCCCTAAGCTTAACAGTTGGGGCATGTTCATGATCGCTAAACATATCGTGGTGATCACCGTATTGACGACTGCGATCACAAATTGAGCTTCAAGTACGACCCCAAAAGTATTCACAAAAATCTTGGCAAAATGATAAATATCTTCAAATAACCACGCAAATGGTCCACTCAAAAAGCCTTTAGAAAAACGATATAGATCATCTTTTTCGATCGTAAAAAAGAAACTCAACAGTAACGACATCACAAATGTAAACCCGATCGAACCCAAACTCTTAAGGTAGCCTAGCGCGATCCCAAAACCTCCCTTGAACTGTTGCATGATATCGATCTTACCAAAGTAGCGGTCGATATAGTGGATCAGATCTTGCGCTCCATGTGGTGGATGCTGATAAAAACTCAGTAGTGAATTGATCATCGCTTCAGTTTGGATGGCGAGTTTAGGTACATAGATCGTCACTGCCAAGTAGATAAAACCGATAAACAATAGATAGGTCGCGATCACGATCAATTGCGATGGGATCTTCACATACCGCCGAATGTAATTTGTCAACTGTACAACTAGAAACGTAAAGATAAACGTCAGCAAAATGATGCTGATCAAGCTACGTAAAGCATACAAAACACCAATGATGCCTAGTAAGACGACAAACCGTCTCAAGGAGACATTATTGATAAACTTTTTCCAAAGATCCATAAACTTTCCCCTTACTTAAAGATAATAATTTAAGTATACCATTAATACTTGATAAGTGTAGTAGGTAAAATAGACCCAAAAAAAGACCGTGCTTTTATAAAACACGGTCTTAAAATAGCTATTTGATCTTATCGTATGCAAATTGGATATGATATGAACGCTTACCGTTCTTTGGCAAGATGATATCACCAAAGTTTTCTTGATTGATCGCATCTGGCAAAGTTTGAGCTTCAAGCGCTAAGCCTTCACCTGGGATCGCTGGTCTACCTTGATCACGTGAGAACTTGATCTCAGTATCTAAGGCTGGCATATTATACATTACCAAGCCGTTGCGATCGGAATCGATCGTGATCTGGCGTCCGCTGTCTTCATCACGTAAAACAGCGATCGGTTCTGTTCCTTTCCCTGGCTGGTTGACTACAAAAGCATCATCAAAGCCATCAGCTTCATCAGCTGCCACTTTGACATTACGGAAGTCTCTAAAATCAAGCGGAGTATCTTCAACATCTTTGACCCGTCCGGTCGGGATATTATTTTCACCCGTCTCTAACGTTGCACTGCTGTTGATCTTAAGTGAGTGACTGGAAAGATCTTGGCGATCGCTCAAATTGAAGTATACATGGTTTGTTGGGTTGAACAAACTATCCTTTGAACCACCTAATGCACTAAAGGAGATCGTCACTTTGTTATTGTTATTTAAAGTATAGATGATCGTTGCCAAAATATTTCCTGGGAAACCGTCCATTTTCTCAGTGATCTTCTTTTGGAAAATAACACTCACACTATTTTTATTACGTGAAGTGGTATAGTTCCAGTTATAAGTGCTAAATCCGTTTTGGCCCCCGTGTAACGTATTACCGTTTTCATTTTGTGGCAATTGAACTTGTTCTCCGTTTAATTCACACTTACCTTGGGCGATCCGACCAGCAACACGACCGATCGCTTTACAGATATTTTGTGCGTTGGCATAGTAATCTTTTGTATGATCAAAACTCAATAATAAGTTCTTCTTACCCGCACCACTTGGAACGTTAAAAGCTTGCCAAATTGCCCCCATCGTCAAGCACGAGATCTCGACTCCGTTATCATTGACCAAAGTGATCTGAGTCACCGTATGTCCATCATAGGTATCAAGCTCTTTTCTAAAGATATCCATCAAAAATCTCCTCCAAATCTCACCTATAAATGCGTTATTTCAATACTTTTATTTTACCGCATTTACACTTTTATTTAAAGCGCTTGCACAGCTGTTTAGCGACTTTTTAAAACTTCAAAAATTGGTATAGTTTGCATATTTACCCTTAAAATAACCTTAAGCATTGAGGATAATCCCTTAGATCCCCGCTATTTAGAGTACTCAAATAATGATTTCTACTGATTTGCTTATCAACGAATGTAAAACGCTTGCAAAAAATTCTGATCCATAGTATGGTATAGACGTTGATACAACCAAAGATTTTTCTAGGAGGGGCTTTATATGACTGAAACAGTAGTTGAAAAAATCGAATCACGACAGAACCACAGTAAAGCATGGCGTTTATCTGATAAGGAAAGCGGTTGCTTTTTAGATGTGACCTTTAATATTGATCTTGAAAAAACGATGAAAGAGCAACGTAACTTCTCCTTTTCTCGCTTTGTCTCAGAACAATTGAATGAGCTTTCAAAAATGGTCCCTTCACTCACAAGTAATTATAGTTTGGCGATCGATCGCGCAGCTGTTGGTCCAGCTTACTTGCCACTAGATAATGCCAAGGCAAAACCACTCTTGACCCAACTTGCCTAGATCATATCAGGAAATGTCTACTGGCATTTCTTTTTTTGTGGTCGTAACGTGCAATTTTGAGCAGAGACAACCGACATTGTAATACAAAATACGCATTAGTTATGTAGCCGTAACGTGCAATTCAGAGCAGAGACTAGTAAATAAGAGTCCCCAACATCGTAATGCGTATTTTGCATTACGATGTTGGGGACTCTTATTTATACGTCTCTAAACGCTCTGAATTGCACTTCTATTTGTCATCGTAACCGTTTGGATGACTTGAATGCCATGCCCAAGCTGTTTCGATGATGCGTTCAATGTTGTCAAATTCTGGCTTCCAGCCTAAGATCTCACGGGCTTTGTCAGAACTTGCGATCAAGGAATCCGGATCACCGCCACGTCTTGGGGCGATCTCAGCTGGGATCTCTTTACCCGTTACCTTGCGAGCTGCTTCAACGATCTCAAGGTTGGAGAAACCTGTCGAAGAACCTAGGTTGAATGCATTAGACTCATTTCCCTTACGCAAGTAATCTACCGCTAAAATATGAGCATCCGCTAAGTCAAATGGGTGCACATAATCACGCACGTTCGTTCCATCTGGCGTGTTGTAATCATCACCAAAGATCTGCAACTTATCACGCTTACCTTGAGCTACTTGTAAAACGATCGGGATCAAATGCGTTTCTGGGCCGTGATCTTCACCGATCGAACCATCCGGCTTAGCCCCCGCCACGTTGAAGTAGCGCAATGCGACAAACTTTGTCCCATATGCTTCATCTGCCCAACGCATGATCTTTTCCATCATCAACTTGCTTTCACCATAAGGGTTGATCGGAGCTTGGGGGTCACTTTCCATGATCGGCATCTTTTCAGGAATACCATAAGTTGCTGCAGTTGATGAGAAGACGATATTTTTGATATCAAATTCATTCATAACTTCTAACAACTTGATCATCCCAGCCGTATTGTTATCAAAATACTTCAATGGCTTTTTCATTGATTCTGCGACCAATGAGTAAGCTGCAAAGTGGATCACTGCATCGATCTCAGGATTTTCTGTAAATACCTTACGCATGAAATCTTGATCTGCAAGATCGCCTTGATAAAACTTAGCCTTATCATTGACTGCAGCCCGATGACCTGTCACTAAGCTGTCAACTACTACAACATCTTGGCCTTGGTCTACTAAACGGTCAACTGTGTGTGAACCGATATAGCCAGCGCCACCTAAAACTAAAACTGACATTTTATTTCCTCCCAGCAGATGAGTTTCAATTCTCTCAAAGATATTCTACCATTTATTTGCCAAAATAGTTAGTAAAATTTTAGTAAAACCCATATTATTTTTTATTTCTTGTTGTTTTAGTCTTCTTGTGGTTAACTAGAATTTAATAAGAACTAGTGAAAGGGTGAGAACTACGGCCGAACTTATTTATAAACAGATCATCTCTGATCTCAAACAAAAGATCTTTGATCATGAATTCCCGGATATGAAACTACCCGATGAACGTACGCTTGCCAGTCAATATGATGTTAGTCGTAGCTCGATCAAGCGCGCTTTGAATCGTATGGCAAATGACGGGATCATCTTCAAAAAAAGAGGTTCAGGAACTTTTATCAATCCCCTATATCTCAAAAATGAATCGGTCTTCAACTACGAAGAAGGTTCTAACTTAGGGGTCACTGATAACTTCCAAATGGACGGGAAAAAACCCAAGGTCAAAGTCCTAAGCTTTGACGTTGAACGTCCTAGTGAAGAATTACAACGCGATCTCTTCTTAGATCCAGAAGATTTTGTCTACAAGATCGTGCGCTTACGTCTCTTTGATGACCAACCATTTATGATCGAAACAGGCTATATTCCGATCAAGATCGTGCCTAAATTAGATCAACAAACGATCAAAGGTTCGATCTTTAACTATATGCAAGATAAGCATAATCAATCAGTCACTAAATCATTTCTCTCAGTTTTTGCAGAGCCATCAACGCCTAACGATCGTGAATTATTAGGTTTAAATGAATACGAACCAACTGGGATCATGGAAGGTGTCTTTTTCTTAGATAACGGCACACCGTTTGAATATTCACACATGCGTTTCCACTATAAATATTTGAAATTCAATACCTTTGTCAGTGTTGCGCAATAAGCATAATATTTTACAGCTCACATAAATATTGCTATACTGTGAGCGATATAAGCTGGGGTGCCGTTTGGCTGAGAAATACCCATATCACCTGATCTGGTTAATACCAGCGGAGGGAGCTTAGCATTTTTTCATGCGCCCAAACCACCACACCCCTGCTTATATAATCTAAGCAGGGGGTTTTTGTATGCAAACATATGATCCAAATTCAACAAAACAACATTGGCAAGTCAAAGACATTATCTTTCTTGCTCTCTTAGCTGCCTTTTTTGGTTTGATCTATCAAGGTGCAAGCTATCTATACTATGCTTTAGCTGCGACTTTTCTCAAACCTTATGCTAATGATCTGATGCTTGGGATCTGGCTGATGGCAGGGCCACTGGCAGCGATCTTATTGAAACGTCGGGGGGCTGCTTTTTTAGGCGAATTTCTCGCTGCGACCGCAGAAATGTTGCTCTTTTCCAGCTGGGGCGCTGCTAACTTGATCACTGGTGCTTTGCAAGGAGCAGCTAGTGAATTAGGCTTTTTGACTTATGGTTATAAAAATTTTGGAAAAAAAGCGCTGACTCTATCTGTGATCTTTTCAGCTATCGTGACTTTTTGTTGGGACTATTTCCAAAGTGGTTATCAGGCCTATCCACTTTCGATGTTATTGACTTTATTTGGTATTCGGCTACTCTCTTTAGCCTTTTTTGATGGCATACTTATCTACCAGATCGCACAACTCGTCTCAAAAGCTAAGGTGCGCGTCTAATGGTCAAATTAGAACTTAGAGAGCTGACTTTTAGCTATCCAGATCGACCACCACTCTTTAAAAAACTAGATTTTTGCGTCGAACCCCAAACTTGTAGCTTATTAGCAACTCCTTTGGGTAGTGGTAAATCGACCTTCTTTAAATTGCTTTGTGGACTATATCCTCAATTTGGCGGACAGATCACCCATGGCGGCGTATTTTTAGAAAATCAGCCCCTCGAACAGATCGTGCCTTTTGAGCGAGCTAAACGTATCGGTATGCTATTTCAAGATCCTGACAAACGCTTTTGCATGGCAACTTTAGACCAACAATTGACCTTTGTCCTTGAAAATTTACAACTGCCGGCCAAACAGATCGCTGCCAAAAAACAACGTATCTTGCAAGAATTAGAACTAACTACGCTCAAAGATCGCCAACTCTCTACGCTGTCAGGTGGCCAAAAGCAACAAGCTGCCCTTGCCTGTGTACTGGCGACCGAAAGTAAGATCATCTTACTCGATGAACCCTTTGCTAACGTTGATCCGACCAGTAAAAACAAACTATTAAAGCTATTATTGAAATTAAAAAAGCAAGGCAAGACTTTTATCATTGCTGATCATGCCCCCAGTGGCTACCAAGATCTGCTTGATTTTGCCTATCACTTCAATGCTGATCACAGTCGCCTCATCAAGTTCGACTTGCCCAAATTGACGTTGAGCTCCCCTGCTCCTCTGAGATCGCGACCGTTAAAACCCGGGAAATTGACTTGGAAACAACTCAGTTTGACTCGAGGTAAAGATCTATTATTGAAACCACATGACTTTACACTTCCAAAAGGACAACTCGGGCTGTTGAGCGGTGCAAATGGTGTGGGTAAGTCAACTTTATTTCAAGCGCTTTGTACCCTCATCCCATATCAAGGAAAGTTGAGCTATGACGGTCAACGCCCACCACATTTTTTCAAACAGCGCTGGGCAAAAAAAGTCGGACTCATGCTCCAAGAAGCAACGGTGCAATTTAGTTGTGCGACCGTTAAAGAAGAACTCACACTTGTCAGCCACAATACTTTAGCGCCCCACTATTGGACAAAAGAGCGGTTCGCTCATGCAAAACAGGTCCTTGGATTAGATGAACTTGAGCACTGCTCTGTTTATCAACTCTCCGGCGGGCAGCAACAAAAGCTCCAATTTTTAAGTGTTTTAGCAATGGGACAACCGGTCTTACTTTTAGATGAGCCTTTTGCCAATCTCGATCAAGCTAGTATCCAGACTTGCTTGAATTTACTCAAAGACAGTTGTCGATCTGAACAGACCGCTGTCTTGTTGACCTCGCATCAACGCGTAGGGATCACTGAACATTTGGACTATGAACTTGTTTTTGAAGAACAGACGTTAAAGCTAGAAGGAGACAAAAATTGACAAAATTTCGCTTAGACCCTACGATCCAAGTTATTCTCATGCTTGGTCTAGGGATATTACTCGCTTTTGCTCATGTTTTATGGCTAAATATCACTCTTTGCTCCCTATGCTTGCTTTATCTTGCTAGTCAACGCGTAGCTTTCAAAAAGCTTTGTTTCATCTTATTGATCAGCTTGCCCCTTGCTTTTGGAACTTGGTGGTCCTTTATCGCCTTTAGTCAAGCAAATGCTTTGGCCAATGCTGCCCTGTACACCAGCCGGCTTTATTGTTATTTATTGTTAGGCTGTTGTCTGCTTTTGACTACGAGTTTAGAGGAGATCTTATTTAGCTTAGTCTTACATCTCAAGCTCTCCCAGACCTTTGTTTATGGCTTTTTAGCCGCTTCCAACATGGTCAGCTCTTTACAAAAGCAATTACGCTCGATGCGTTATGCTGCTTTGAACAAACAACAGCCCTATCATTTTTATGCACCCGCACTCTATTTAAAATTGATCGTGACTTCCCTACAATGGTCCGATGCGCTAGCACAAGCAATGCGGGTCCAAGGCTTTTTAGAGGGCTATCCGCGAACCTTTAGCTTTCAAGATCACCTACCTAAGTGGCAATGGGGCTTAGCTGTGATGCTCATCGTTTTATATGGCTTTTTAGCTTTTTTAAATTAAATCCAAGTGAGTTTGTGAGTTAATTACTTTAAGCAATGGGAACACTGTGATGCAATAGACGCATCACAGTGTTCCCTTTTATTACTAGACGTTACATTGGCGGACACATTTTCACTATGATAGCTCATCACTTCACAAACTAAAGCGTTTACATCGAATGCTAGTTAGCTTATGATAGTAATGGATTTAACTATATGAAAGGGGTTTACCTCACTATGGAAAAAACGTTGATCATCAACTCTGGTAGTTCCAGTTTAAAATTCAAATTATTTGCGATCCCCAACGAAGATGTTTTAGCAAGCGGGCTGATAGACAGGATCGGGATCAAAGGCTCTAGTGTGACCGTCAAATATAACGGGCAAAAATATCATCAAGAACTGCCGATCCCAGATCACGCTTTTGCCGTTGATCTCTTGTTGAAACTTTTGGTCGAACTTCATTTGATCAAAGACTTAAACGAGATCACCGCAGTCGGCCATCGTGTTGTGGCTGGGGGCGAATACTTCGATCATTCCGTCGTTATCGATGATGATGTGATCCAAAAGATCGCAAAGATCAGTGATCTAGCTCGTTTACACAACCCAGCTAATCTTCTAGGTATCAAAGTCTTCAAAAAACTTTTGCCAAATGCTTTAGCTGTCGCTTCCTTTGACACCGCCTATCATCATTCGATCCCAGAAAAAAATTATCTCTACAGCGTACCATTTGAATGGTACGAAAAATACGGCGTTCGGCGCTATGGAGCTCACGGGATCAGTCACCGTTATGTCGCTCGCCAAGCCGCTGCGTTAATGCACGAACCACTCAAAGATCTCAAATTGATCACTTGTCATTTGGGGGCTGGTTCTTCTTTATGTGCTGTCAAAGATGGAAAGTCTTTTGATACAACGATGGGCTTCACACCACTAACTGGGGTCACGATGGCTACTCGTTCAGGTGACGTTGATGTCGAACTAGTCACCTATATGATGAAAAAACTAAACATCACCGATCCAGAAGAAATGATCTCGATCTTAACGAGACGATCTGGACTTTTGGGGATCTCAGGCGTCTCATCTGATATGCGTGATGTCATCGCCGCCAAAGATGCAGGCAACAAACGCGCTCAGATCGCTGTTACGCTCTTCGTTAAAAATATCGTACGCTATATCGGTCAATACTATGCCGAAATGAAGGGCTTAGATGGGATCGTCTTTACCGCTGGGATCGGGGAAAATTCCGATGTGATCAGAAAATCAGTCTGTGATGAACTTGAATTTATGGGCGTCAAACTAGATGATACGCTCAATTCTAAGGGTGAAGAGGGTTTTATCACTAAACCTGATTCTAAGATCGCTGCTTTGTTAGTTCCGACTGATGAAGAATTGATGATCTCACGTGATATCGAAGTGATCAAGCTCCAAGAACAAAAAGAAATTTCGGGCAAAAAGCCTTTATTATAGGCATTTTCTCTCTAAGTTTCAACTTTGGTAC
>NZ_CAQLEL010000078.1:0-9949 GCF_948826705.1 uncultured Ligilactobacillus sp. | reverse complement strand
CTCTTTTTTTAAGGTGTAAAATTTAACTATTTTGATACGATCTGTGCTAAACTATTCTTGTTAATGTAAGTGCTTTAATTGCTAATTTTAAAGCTTTTTTAAATATTTAGAGAATGGGGTGTAGAGGAAGATGAGTACACGTGAAAGATTTGAAATGACTGAGATAAATGGACGTGATCGCTTGTTTTCACCAACTAAAACGATCATTGAGACTGCCTTTTATGGAAATAATGTTCAGGCGGTAACTGACTTAAAAATGGCATATGAGCTAGCTAAAAAGAGTCCAAAAACGATCGTGACCGATCAACCGATCAAGCATACCAGTGAACTAGGCTTGCCTAAAGATGCTGTGATGTTAGTTGATAATCATGGGCGAGTTGTAGGTAGAACAGCAGCTGCACGGAAGATCTTAGACCGCCCTGGGGTAGATAATGCTGAATTAGAAGCTGTTTTGCGCGAAGCAGTCTATCAAGGTGAAGTGCGTCAGTTTTATCAAGCGCAAGCGATCGTAGGCTTGGACGAAGAGTTCATGTTAAAAGCTCATTTAATGGTACCAAAGGGATATGAGGTCAATTTGCTATCGTATTTACTGAATTTCCAGATCCTTGATCCTGAGTATGCCAAGCGCTATGCCACTTCCAAACCGTACAGTGAAGACGATATATATATCTACTGTGATCCTGAATGGCATGATCCTCAATATCCAGATGGTTTAGCGCTTTTTGATCCGGAACATAATGTGGCTGCGATCTTAGGCCTACGGTATTTTGGTGAGTTAAAGAAGTCGACTTTGACGCTGGCTTGGGCAACAGCGCATCGTAATGGCTATACCGCTTGTCATGGGGGCGAAAAGACATTTCATTTCAAAGACAAACAAGATAAAGTCTTTGCTTTCTATGGTCTTTCAGGTTCAGGTAAATCGACCTTGACCCACGCTAAACACGCTGGAAAGTTTGATGATATCACGATCTTACATGATGACGCTTTTATCATTGATCGTAAGAATGGGAGTTCGATCGCCCTTGAGCCAGCGTATTTTGACAAGACAAGTGATTATTTACCTGGTTCAAAAGAAATGGAGTACTTCACTACGGTAATGAATGTCGGGGTCACTCAAGATATGCAGGGCAAAAAGACTTTGGTGACCGATGATCTACGCAATGGCAATGGGCGGACGATCAAGTCGCGTTATTCAGCTAAAAACCGGGTCGATCGTGAACAAGCACCACTAGATTCGATCTTTTGGATCATGAAAGATGATAGTTTACCACCAGTCGTTAAATTATCGGATCCAGTGATCGCAGCGACATTTGGACTGACTTTAGCAACTAAACGTTCGACTGCGGAAAATGTTATCGGTGAATCCCGAGACAAGCTAGTGATCGAGCCTTTTGCTAATCCATTTAGAGTTTATCCGTTGACAGAGGATTATCAAGACTTCAAGGAACTCTTTGAAAAACAACAGGCTAATTGTTATATCATCAATACGGATTCGTATAATGGTAAAAATATCGATAAAGATACGACTTTGGGGATTTTAGAAGCGATCGCCAATGAAACGGTCGATTGGACTGAATTTGGTGCATTACCACAGATGAGTTATCTAAGTATTCCGGGGTATGAAGTTGATCTAAATGATGCCACCTATGCTAAAAAATTACGCCAACGTTTGCAAGATCGTCTAGATTGGGTAAATAATTACACCAAGACTCATCCTCAAGAAGAGTTGCCAGTTGAGATCACCACAAAATTAGAAGAATTGATCACAAAACTGGGATAAAAAAAACAAGTGAATTTATAATCTAAATTCACTTGTTTTTTATTTTGTCTATATTATTGACTGTAGTATATTTTCTTATTAAGATTTACTTAGATAAAAAGCTGAAACTAGCGGAAAAGAATATATATCCATAAAAGCAACCAATTTAAATTAAAAAAATTCAAAATAAAGTTTTTAACTTGCTTATCCTTAATGTACAAAAGAAAATTGTAGTAAGATACAAACTCAAATAGAATTATTTTGGAGGATAGAATGATGTCGGAAAGAAACAATAAATTATTAACTGAAAAAGATTTGAATTTTATATTGCCATTATCTATGTTGCCAGTAGAAAAAAAGTTTAATATTTTTAATTTAAATAGAATATCAAATGATGAACTTTTTTCCTCAGATGTGTGGGCGTATTTTCTGACCCCAGATGAACAGCATAAGATGAAAACTATTTTTTTAGAAGCACTGTTTAAATTAATTTTAAAAGATGAGTACAATAATGAATTTTCCCAAAAGCTCAGAAATATTAAAGTTTCTCGAGAAGTAGTTACCAATGCTATTAGTAAATCTGAAGATTCTAAATTGGGCAGGATAGATATTGAAATAGTAGGTGATTTTGGTGTATTGATCATAGAGAATAAAATAAATTCTGGGGATGAAAACAACCCATGGGGAAGTTATTATAGTAGAGCTAAAAGGGATTTAGCAGATCTACGCATCGAATCAGGAAAGATTTATGCAGGTTTTTTAACAAAGTATGCTTTAGATCCAAAAAATGAAGAATTTGAAAGGATCAAAGGCTTAGAGTGTACAGATTTTAAATTAACTTATAGGCAGGTACTTGAGCAGGTAGAAAAAATAATAAAGGAACAATATGATGTTGCCAATTTTGAAAATAGAAGCTTGGAGTTATTTAGACAATTTTTAGAGTTTTCAGGGAGAAGGAGAAGAAGTATGGATATCCGAAAGGGAATACACGTATGTGATGTGTTTAAAAGTGATATAAAAGTAGCAAATGAAAATATTAAGGAACTAGATAAAAGTATTGATGCTTGGTTAGATGAGTTGATTAATAAGATCAAAGATAGGTATGGGAATAAAGCTGAAAGCATATTAGGTTCAGCTTGGGGAACGAGTTGGGGAAATGGCAATAGCAACAATGAATTGATAGTTGGAAAAGAGCCATATGCTCATTGGATATTTCGAGGAAACAACACGAATGAAATGACGTACAAGGATGGTAGTGGAAATTTTTCAATAGAGTTTTATTATGTAAGATCTTGGGGGGAAAAGGAGTCTGAAGATACTAAAGGATCGGTTTATTATAAGTTTTGGAGTGGAGAAAAGCAAAAAGGTATAAAACCTAAGAAATTGGCAGATTTTTCAGAGGATATAGATGAAGTAGCAGATAAAGCTGTAAGTAAAATAGAAGAGATTAGAGAAAGAAAATGCTGATAGTGCAAAAAAAGCGGATGGAATTGCTATCAAATCCATCCGCTTTTTTGCAATTATCAGCTCTTGAGCCAAAAGTGGTAAGTCAAAATGACTAAGCTTATAGTATAGATCGTACCTACGCTAAACAAGATCAGGCTTAACATATCTGTCCTAGAGTCAGCAAAAGCTAATAAGATCAAAGCCAAAGATGAGCATGATCAAAGCAACATGTTTACCAGCTTTAGCGGCTGCTAGCGGTGAAATGTCACCAAAAGTGTTACCAGCCAGCAAACGTAACCATTTACCTCTAAAAAATTGAATACATAGCACTAAAAATGATCCACCGACAGTTAGTAAAAAAAATTTGCATTCTTATCACCCATTCAGTGTGGCAGGTCACCAAGCTAATTTACCATAGTAAGCTTTATTTTTGGCTTTTAGGTCAAGACGTGCCCAGTAATCGAGGATCGCAGCAATACAAAAACACAGCGGTTCATCGGCCTGTTCAGCAATATGAAATTCTAAGGCAGTCCCAGTAGCTGTTTGAACTTCTGAGATCGTCATGATACATTGGCGTCCATGGTAGACTTTGTAGTTAAATGTCATTAAATTACCGATGATAAACCAATTGAGCCCTTTGACAAAGAGCATTTCATGGCTGATACCATAATAACGTCGCAAAGAACCAACATGGTGGCGTTTGTTATAGAGATCAAATTTTGGAAAAAAGCCAAGGGTCCGCTGTTTGATCTCGGCTAGTCTTTCACCTGTAACGTCATAGACCGATAAGACGCCAGGTGAAAGCCCCCATTTGCCAACTAATAGGTAGATCAGGCGACCAGAACTATCTTTGACGCGGATGGTCCCGCGATTTGACAGTTCGGTGCGTCGAGTATATAGATTGCGCACATTAAGCACCTCGCTCTTGCTAGCACTGATTGACTTTAATTTTTCTTAGCTAAAACTTCTTCGATCGCGATCCCAGCACCATCTTCGGTGTTAGGAGCAGTGACGTATTTAGCCAACAGCTTAACTTCATCACTGCCGTTGCCCATAGCGTAACTGATCCCAGCAGCTTTGAGCATTGAGACGTCATTGTTATTATCACCAATTGCCATTACATTGTCCATTGGGATATTCAAGCTATCCGCATAGGCCTGAAGTGCGACACCTTTTTGAGCATTGACGTGGTTGATCTCAATATTTCCGGGACCCGAGGATGTGATCACAAGATTATCATTTTTAGAAAGTTCATCTTTGATCGGTCCTAAAACTTTTTGCCCTTCAGGACTAAAGACCACGATCTTGCCGATGACAGTTTTAGGATCATCAACTAGGTCCATATAGTTGTCAACATAATTGATATTCATAAGTTCCATCCGAGCTGAAGCCAGCGTCACAGCTAACTTATAAGGTGTATCAGGACTAATGCTTGCTAATAATTCAGCAAAATTTTCGATCCGTTTAGCCTTATTATCAGAGCAAACACCTTTAGCTGTGATCACTTCAAAGTAGAGTCCATTTTTTTTCAAAGTCAACATGATCTTTTTGGCAATGGAGTCTGGGATCGGAGCAGCGCTGATCTCTTTACCTTCTTCGTCTAAAACAAAGGCACCATTCAAGGTGATCATTGGGCAGTTAAAGCCTGCTTCAGTGATCAGCGGCTTAACTTCATCGTAAGCACGTCCAGTTGAAACGATAAAATGGACTCCTTGTTTTTGTGCTTCTTTGACTGCAGCAGCGTTTCGCTTGGAAATGACCATTTTGTCGTTTAACAATGTTCCATCCATGTCAGACGCAATAATTTGAACCATAGTATAAAATCCCACCTTAATTTATCTAATGTCTTCATTCTAACATGAAAGTAAAAATTTTACACACTCAGTACTTGTAAGCGCTAACAGTGTTATTATTTTTCAGTTATGGTAAAATTAATGCGAGGTGTAATATATTGAAAGAATTGATTCATAATGATTGGCAGCAAGTTTTAGCGCCAGTGTTCGAATCGGAAAACTATGCCAAACTGCATAACTTTTTAAAATATGAATATGGTCATTACGTGATCCATCCGGATATGTACCACATCTTTGAGGCCTTTGAATGGACTCCTTTTTCACAAGTCAAAGTGGTGATCTTAGGCCAAGATCCGTATCATGGACCAAATCAAGCTCATGGTTTGAGTTTCTCAGTTTTACCTGGGGTCAAAGTCCCACCGTCACTGCAAAATATCTATAAAGAATTGCAAAGTGACTTAGGGATCGCGCCAGTAAACCATGGTTATCTAAAAAAGTGGGCTAAGCAAGGTGTATTATTGCTCAATTCGGTCCTGACTGTTCGAGATGGGCAAGCATTTTCTCATCGTGATCAAGGCTGGGAAGCTTTAACAGATCTAGCCATCCAGGAATTATCCAAGCGACCTATGCCAGTTGTATTTATCTTGTGGGGAAAAGCAGCACAAAATAAGCTGGCTTTGATCGATCAGAGTAAAAATGTAGTCATCATGTCACCACATCCGAGTCCCTTATCGGCAAGTCGGGGATTTTTTGGTTCAAAACCATTTTCAAAAACGAATGCAGCTTTAGAGGCAATGGGGGAAACACCGATCGACTGGCAATTGCCACAGACCGTAAACGTGTCACAAAAAGGAGGATTTTAAATGGAGATCTTAGAAACATTAAAGCAAAAAGTAAGTAAGCAAACACTGACGTTGGTCTTCCCAGAAGGAAATGATAGTCGGGTCGTTAATGCAGCTGTTCGCCTAGCGAAAGAAAAATTATTGACGCCGATCGTGCTAGGCTCTAAAGAACAAGTTCAAGCGCATAGCCGTGAACCTTTACCACAAAATTTACAAGTTCTAGATCCAGAAACTTATCCTAAAGAAGAGTTTGATAAATTAGTTTTAGCTTTTGTGGAGCGCCGTAAGGGAAAAAATACGCCAGAGCAAGCTGCCGAGATGTTAAAAGATGTAAACTATTTTGGTACGATGTTGGTTTATTTAGGTCAAGCAGATGGAATGGTCTCGGGTGCGATCCACTCAACTGGGGCGACAGTTCGACCAGCTTTACAGATCATCAAGACAAAACCAAATGTTAGACGGACGAGCGGGGCTTTTTTGATGTTACGTGGCGACGAAAAATATATTTTCTCAGATTGTGCGATCAATATCGAGCCTGATGCCCAAGATCTAGCTGAGATCGCGGTCGAGAGTGCTAAGACCGCACGTTTATTTGATATTGAACCCCGGATCGCTTTGATGAGTTTTTCGACTAAAGGTTCTGCTAAGTCACCGTTGGTTGAAAAAGTGATCGAAGCGACTAAGATCGCTCAAAAATTAGCTCCTGAAGAAGAGATCGATGGCGAATTACAATTTGATGCTGCTTTTGTGCCAGGGGTCGCTGCCAAAAAAGCACCTGAATCACCGATAGCTGGGAAAGCCAATGTCTTTGTCTTTCCAGAATTACAATCCGGCAATATCGGATATAAGATCGCGCAACGTTTAGGTGGCTTTGAAGCAGTCGGTCCGATCTTACAAGGGTTGAATCGACCAGTTTCAGACTTGTCACGGGGATGTGACGAAGAAGAAGTCTATAAAGTATCATTGATCACAGCCGCACAGGCAGCAGATGGGAAGTAACATGGAATTTCAAGTAAGTAATGCAGAGCAGACACAAGCGCTCGCTCAAAAATTGGCCACATATTTAAAGCCACAAGATCTTATTTTGTTAGATGGTGATCTTGGAGCAGGAAAGACGACTTTTACAAAGGGGTTAGCCAAGGGGCTTGGGATCAAAAAAAATGTCAAAAGTCCGACCTTCACTTTGATCCGTGAATACCATGAAGGGCGTTTACCCTTGTATCATATGGACGTTTATCGTTTAGAAGATACTGGTGGGGCCGATCTGGGGTTAGAAGAATATTTTAATGGTGAAGGTGTCAGTGTAGTCGAGTGGTCACAATTTGTCGCCGATGAACTTCCAGCGCAATATTTGGTCGTCAAGCTGTTAAAAGATGAAACAGATGATGATAAGCGCACACTGGTCTTTGAACCACATGGCACTCACTATGAACAATTGATAGCTAACTTATAGTTGGCAACAATGTTATAAGCTAAAAATTGTTTGCCAACACAATAACAAAGGACCTACCATGATCTTAGATCATGCTAGGTCCCTTGTTATTTACACGGTGTTGAGCGCATTAGCGCACACTTTTTAATTATTTATTGTATTGACGCACAAAAGGTTTTAATTTTGTTGGGCCGAATTCTTTAGCTTGGTGTAATAAGATCTCAGCACAAGCATGGCTATCAAAAAGCGCATTGTGGTGATGTTTTAGGTCGATCCCTAAACTATCACAGACGGTGTTTAATTTGTGGTTGGGTAGATCTTGATAAAACTTCTTACTAGTTTTGACGGTATCTAAGACCATAAAGCTCGGTGTTACTAGATCATAAGCGGCTAGTGTTTTATTTAAGACACTACAGTCAAATGGTGCATTATGGGCTACTACTAATTGATCTGGGGTAAAAAAGCCACTGATGTGAGGCCAAAGTTCCGCAAATGTAGGGGCATTGGCGACATCTTTGGCTGTAATGCCATGGATCTTGGTGTTAAAGCTCGAAAAGTTAGTCTGTGGATCGATCAAAGAATAAAGCTCATCAACGATCTGACCATCGCGGACAACAGAAAGCGCTAATGAACAGGCACTACTTCGTTTAGCATTAGCAGTTTCGAAATCAAAAGCAATAAAATTCATTGATAACTTCCTTTCATGTCATGATAAATTCAATTTAGTTCATTGGTTTCTAGTAAGATCGGGCAGTGATCGGAACCAGTTATCTCAGGTAGGATCTGACTATTCTTTATTTTTGGAAGTAAGGCATTGGAGCAGATGAAATAATCGATCCGCCAGCCAGCATTGCGTGATCTAGCATTGAAACGATAGCTCCACCACGAGTAAGCCCCAGTTTTATCAGGGTAGAAGTGTCTAAAAGTATCGGTGAAGCCTCGCGCTAATAAGGCAGTCATCGCTTGGCGCTCTTGGATACTAAAACCGGCATTTTTTTGATTTGGCTTAGGGTTTTTGAGATCGATCTCATTATGAGCAACATTTAGGTCACCGCATAAGATGACTGGCTTTTTGGTTGCTAAATCGGTCAGATAGTCGCTAAAAGCAACTTCCCATCGAAGGCGAAAATCCAAGCGCTTTAATTTATCTTGCGAATTAGGGGTATAACAATTTACAAGATAAAAATCTGCATACTCTAGCGTTAAAACACGACCTTCTTGATCGAATTCAGCGAGCTTGAGTCCTTTGGATACAGCAAGCGGTTTTTTCTTGGTAAAGATCGCTGTTCCTGAATAGCCCTTTTTTTGCGCATAATTCCAATATTGATAGTAATTAGGTAGATCTAGGTCAACTTGACCTGCTTGGAGTTTGGTTTCTTGTAAGCAAAAGAAGTCAGCATCTAAGTCGGTAAAAACTTCTAAAAAATTTTTCTTTAGAACAGCTCGCAAGCCATTCACATTCCACGAAATAAATTTCATCAGCATGCCTCACTATTAAATAAACTTATTTACCTAAGGATAAGCCAAGGACTATCGCAAGTCAAAATAAAAAATGGTAAAATTAAGAAGATAAAAGAGATTTAAAGGTGTAAAACATGACAATGACAATAAATGAAAAAATCATAAATGAATTTCCTGAGATCAAGATCCGTTTAGCTGAACCGTTATCTTTGTACACCAATACAAAAACAGGTGGGCCAGCGGATATCGTGGCATTTCCTACAACGGGCAAACAAGCACAAGCTTTAGTTTTATTTGCTAAGGAAAACGACCTTCCCTTAACTGTGATCGGAAATGCTAGCAATTTGATCGTACAAGATGGTGGTATCCGTGGCCTAGTGATGATCCTGACTGAATTAAATGAGATCTGGTGTGATGGTAGCAAAGTATATGCTACTGCGGGGGCCTCTTTGATCGAAACGACCGAAGTAGCGTATCAACACGGCTTGACCGGTCTAGAATTTGCTGCTGGTATTCCAGGTTCGATCGGGGGAGCAGTCTTTATGAACGCTGGGGCTTACGGTGGTGAGATAAAAGATGTTTTAGCGAAAGTTACCGTTGTGACGCCTCAAGGTGAGCTAAGAACTTACACTAATGAAGAATTAAGATTTGGTTATCGGATGAGTCGTTTACAAGCTGAAGATGATATCGTATTAGAAGCAGTTTTTGAATTGGCAACAGGTGACAAGCAACAGATCCGTCAACGTATGGATGAACTCAATTTCTTGCGGGCATCTAAACAACCACTGGAGTATCCGTCATGTGGGAGTGTCTTTAAACGCCCAGTTGGCCATTTTACGGGGAAACTGATCCATGATGCAGGGCTTCAAGGCTTTACGATCGGTGGAGCGCAAGTATCTAAAAAACACGCTGGCTTTATCGTAAATATCGGTGGGGCAACGGCGACAGATTATTTGGCCGTGATCAAGCATATTCAAGCTGTGATCTTAAAAGAATTCGATGTACGATTGGAGACTGAGGTTCGGATCATCGGTGAAGAAAAATAAAATGAAACTATAACAAAAGACCCATCATGGGCACTGGGGTCCGTCAAGTATACAGTTTAAATAGAAAAATAGTTTATGCGGTTTGAACGCGGAATTTTTCTGCGGTCAAGCCGTTTTTTGATGCATATGCACGTTGCGTGTTGAAATATTCAATAGATTCCTTTACTGAT
>NZ_CAQLEL010000077.1:0-28274 GCF_948826705.1 uncultured Ligilactobacillus sp. | reverse complement strand
TCGACTCGTCCCATATTCATTCCAAATTGCTTTCTTTTCGTTCATCCCATCAAATAGTCCAGCCTCAATAGTTTTACCATCGATTTTTTTCAGTTCAGCGATCGTCTTATCAAGTCCAAAATCGCCAGTCACACTTCCTGTGATACTAATATCCATAGAAGCGATACATCGTTTCGTTCACGTATTGATCCCGTGCAGAAGGTGTATACGTTGGTTTCAAAACGGTCCCTGGTTTAATCTTGTTTTGGTCAAGGTAATCAATGCTGTTGCAGCGTCGGATCCAAGCGTTAGTCACGCCCCATTTTTCAGCTAGCAACCAGATCTTGTCACCTTTTTTAAAAGTGTATGGTTCAAGTGTTTTAGGCGTTGGATATGGTGGTTGCCAACGTGCCAATTCCCATTCTTTTGTTCCGACATTATAAAACTTGATAGGTCCTTTGAGGCGACCATACAAATTTTTAGGTGACAATTCTTCTGGTGTCGGTTCTGGTTTAACTGTCTCGTTTGGCTCTTCTTGTTCGATTTGAGCCTCTTCTTTTGGTGGTGGGACAATTACACTCGTGACCTTTTCTTCTTCGACAGGCGCAACTACAGCATCATCTGTGTTGATTTCTGTCGTTTCGATTACTTTTTCTTCTTCACTCATTTATTTTCACCTCACAAAAAACGAATCGAACTAGTATTTGTCTTGAGCGCTCGCTTCAGTCGTAAATACTCAGTTAAATAATCATCACTACCACCACGATCAAAATATTTAACAGTCAAGACTGCAGCTGTTTGCTCTTGAATGTTTGAATTTTCGTTACTTGCTACATAACAAAAATGCGCCGTCAAATACGCCGCACCCATCACAATATTTTTTTCTGTAAAACCATCATCTTCAACTTGATTTAAAGCGTCTTCGATAAAACTATTTAAGATAGCTTCATCAAGCTTTCCGATGATCGCTTTGATATTTGGAAACAACTCAAGTCGAGCCTTGATCGCCGTCCTCATCTCTTCTTTCATCGATATAGCCTCCTTCAAGCAATTCCTTTAATCTCAGCTTTGTAGTGGCCCCAGCATATGGTTTGTACGGGTAAGTGTCACCTTCCCAATAAACATGCTTTTCGCCATTCTCATCAACTGAGTTCAAGTTGCTGTCAGTAAAAGCTTTAGTTACCACGTAAGCCATTAGACCTCACCTGGCTTCTTTCCGGTCGTACCAGTTGTTTTCTTTTGCTTACCGATACGCTTATCTTCATCAACGTTTGTCACTTCGTTATTAACTTCTTTGTTTTCAGGTGCACCAGTAGTACCATTCTTACCTGTCACATCAGAGAATGTCACCTTAACGACTTTCGTTGGATCGTAAAGGTATGGAGCATAGTAAGATGTCGCATAGATATCTGTACGACGTAGCTTAGGTACACGATCTGGTTCAACTTTAACACCGCGCTTCATCATCAACTTGATCGCTGGTTTATTACCCCCATCAACTTTGACAAGGTAGGCTTCATTGGCGTCTAATTTACGCGAACGTACTAATTGCACACCTAAAATGTCGCCGTAAACACCTTTAGTTAAAGCATCGCTACCTAATTGTGTACCACGCAACCAATCTTTACCAGCTTTCAAGCGTAATTGTCCCGCCGCTTTTGGCGAAACTAGCAAGACAATACGACTATCATCTTCGTCATTGTAGATATCTAAGGCGTCTTGAATACCGTCAACAGTAGCTGGGACTGTAACATTTTGAGTCGCGCCTTTTAGCGTTGCTAAGACATCATTATCGACTTTGTTTGCCATTGCTTTTGCGATCTGTGAAGATAATTCGCCGTAAGGATCACCATATCCCGTAAGCAAAGCTTGGTCAGTGATCGAACCACCCTTACCGATCTCTTTGATCGTTGCTGCTTTAGATCCATAGGTCAAGCTAGATGTTTCGATCGGTTCACCTTCCTTGACGTCTTGGGCGTCTCCGATGTAGTTCCAAGCTGGAAACTCCACTGTCGTCCCTGGACGTCCTTCTAGCGTACTATCGACTGTAGCTAAGCCTGTAAATTTCATTTGTGCTGTCAATTCAGCTGGGATCATGTCCGCTAAGACTTGCGGATCCAACATGTCTTGACTATAAGTTACTTTGTCTGCCATTGCTTAATTCCTCCTAAAATAATTTTTTGACCAGATCTTGATACAATTCTGGTTGCTCTTTTTTAAGTTCTAAGCGTTCAGTGTATGACATGCGTTTGAACTCGTCCAAAGTAGCGACCTTTTGCCCGCTTCCGGAATGTTTAGGCGCACTCGTACTGAAGTCTTGACGTCGAATTTCTCGAGCCTTTGCTTCGACTAGATCAGCGAATTTGTCGATGCGTTCAGATGTTTTTTCAGCTGTGTCAGCTACCACCAAATCTAAAACATCTTGGTCAACAGAGATCCCTTTTTCTTTCAAGATCCCCATCGCCGTTTGTTCCATTTCCTGACGTTGCACTTTGGCTCTAAGCTGTTCTAGCTCTTCGTCACGTTTCTGATCTTCATACTTACGGCGTTGAGTCGCATTCATCTCTTCGAGTTTCTTAGCTTCGTCTTGTTCAGCTTTGACTTTAGACTTAGCTTCTTCAAAGAGCTGTGAACGTAACTTGTCTTTACTGCGCTTAACACGGTCTGTCACGATACGATCGACTTCATCTTGAGTAAACGTCTTTTCTTGTGATTGTTGAACAGATGTTTGTTCTTGCGAAGTCTCCTGTACGTTTTGTTCTTCTTGATCCAAAATGGACCCCTCCTTTTTAAAGTCTTGTTTGACTGTTTTGCCTTGCAGCTTTTAACGCCGTCAGCATGTTTTGGGCAAAAGAAAAAGACATCCCACATGGAATGCCTTGTTCATATCAACGGTAACCAGTCTCTAGCTTCTTTGGCTACTTTGTAAGCTTTTTGCATTAGTGAATTTTCTTCCAGATACTGGATACCTTGGCTAGTAATGTGCCAGTTTCTCGGATGATTGAGTACACTGTTTTCTGGTGGGATAACGTCCATGAACTCAATTCCTTTGACGTAACCATCATCAGACAACATTTTCATCGTTTCGTATAATTGGCGATCAGAAATACCTAACGTTCTAGCGTTCAGACTATCAACGTTAGCATCTAAGCCGTTCTCATAACAATCATTTAAGTATTTCAAGATCTTGCATGCTACTCGAGCGTAGGAATTAGATTTCATATACAACTCTCCTAAAGTACCGTATCTCTTGATACCATATTTTCCTTGATCTTAGTACGCATCATAATCTTATCTTCTTCTCTACCCTCTTGGAATACTAATTCTTCAACATCATTGAAATAATAGCATCCATCAGGGTTATCCATCCGTCCGTCTTCATCAAACATTAGGTAATGTTTTAGGCTTGTTCTCTGTCTAAAAGTAACGTATGCGTTAAACGCAGCTTGATTTTCGACAGGTCCTTGTTGCCCCCAGATTCTTTCCAATACAAAATAATCTATTTTGTATTTGTACTCTAAGTATTTGTGCCTTTCCATTCTATCTTACCCCTATTCATCACGTTCAATTCTACAGCATATCTATTTTCCTTCACTATATCATATCCCGATAGAACTGCAACTATATCATAGTGAGTATCAGTATAGTATCTTGACGGCAAACCTAAATCATCTGCAAGCTTAGTAATTTTGTTATTTATATTCCAATCTACAACCAATATCTTTACATCACTAGCTAATCCTAATTCTAAAACTTCTCCGTTTCCTCTAGTGTACCTGTCTGTCGTCTGACGGTGCTTAGTCATATAGATTCCTCTACCCCAATCTGACGTAAACGTTCCCGACGGAATATAGTCTCCCTTGAATAAATCAAACTTTATTTTATCCATCCCTATATCGCCGTTTGCTCTTATACCACGATAAAAAACAGTAGGTTTTTCTAAATAGTTTGGATCTTTAGGGTTTTCTGCAATTTTATTGAACCATTCATGAGCGCTAAAAGTTTTTACCACTCTAGGTTTTGTATCATACCCAACTTCATGGAAAAGCCAATCAATAAAACCGGTCTTAACATCTTCTCTATCTAATGTCTTATTACTGAATGTTCCATCTTTTATAGCTTGTCTAATGTCTATACCTGTTTCAGCCTTATAAACCTTAATGACATTATTTAACCGTCTCTCTAACTCCTTAAATTTACTTTCATCAATATCCGAAAGATCTATAAAGTCATACGGTCCAGATTTATAAACTCCAACCCGCCGGCATCGACAGTTCGGATGCGAGTCCCCAGGAATTCGCGGACTAGACTCATCCCCGACTTTGTAAGGGCCTGAAATAGCCCAACTAGTGCATACCTTGCACGCCCCGGGTTCAGTCACCCAATCAAAGTACTTCACGTTGTTTGCTTTAAATGTTTGTTCAACGATCGCATCTTCTCTTGCAGCTGCTTCAGTCCGAGCTGTTCGTTTGGCTTTGACTGTCGCATCCCTAATGATCTTAGGAATATTATCAGCACGCATACTTTCCGCATTTCCCGGATAAAAATGATTTGCGATATCTTCTGCGCGCATCCCTTGAGATACCATGCTATTGATCACATTGCTGATCCGGTTAACAGCTTGATCATGATCTGTCAATACTCGCTCAGTCCAGGGAACAAAGTCTTTTACCGTTTTGACTTTGAATTCTGGATCAGCATACTTCTTGACTGACATTTTTGGACTGTTTTCATACTTTGCTTGATAGGCGATTTCTTCTTTGACAGCTATCCGATTATTCTTTTGAATGATCTTGCTGACTTTGTGGGTGACTACAATAAGAGCCATACCTATTAAAGCCGTTATTAGCCCCCTAGGAGACGTTTGACTCATTGCAGTATAATATTCCACTCGGTCTTGTTCTTGCGCTGACAAATCATCTGGGAGCTTGTCATACTGTTGTTTGAGTAAAAGCATGTCTTTTACTGTGACCTTGCCATATAAATTAGCCGGAACGACCACGCCATCAACTGCATAACGATTATGCACGTCGCTCACGATCGCACGCAAAGTATCGACCGCTTCGTTGTACACTTTTTCGATCTCAGCTTCAGTTGCTTGATCACGTTCAAGCAGATAATCAATCCGCTTTTTGACTTGTTCGACTGTTTGCATTTGCATCACCATCCGTCAAAGCATTCGTTTGCTTTAGCACTTGCATGTTAGCTTTCATCTGCTCGTTTTTCTCTCGATCCATTCGTTCTTGTTCCTGGCGTGGATCATTAACGATAGAAAGCGTCTTGAGCCACGTTTCACTTGATACCAGGTTCGCTAAGATTTGGGCCGTTTGAGCTTCTGAAAGCGTGTCGTGTGGTAGATCGTATTGGAAATTGATATCAAGGTCTTTCCACGCTGCTCGACTGATGTTTTCGATCAGATCTGAAGCAAACACGACTTGATACATGTCCTTCAATGACTCGATAAAAC
Source organism: uncultured Ligilactobacillus sp. (assembly GCF_948826705.1). NCBI lineage: Bacteria > Bacillati > Bacillota > Bacilli > Lactobacillales > Lactobacillaceae > Ligilactobacillus > uncultured Ligilactobacillus sp. The sequence continues at coordinate 22,828 of NZ_CAQLEL010000077.1, read as the reverse complement.
CACGAGACTTCAAAGTGGCCAGATTTAACATCGGCTTGTACTTCATTTCGAGCGCCACACCTGTTGAGTTGCCAAAATCTTTATCGTTCAAGTTAGTTATCATTGAAACTTGATAAAGATTATCAACGATCCGATTGATAAGATTTTCTTGTGTCTCATCAGCATTGGGCTTTGATAAGAAGTCAACGTCTAAGCTTTCTGGTGTTTCGTTTGGGTCGTCGCTTTCTCGAGACTTCAGATTAATGATGCGGTAATTGCGTAGGTTTTCGAGGTCGTCTTCGCTAAGGATCGCACCTAGTACTTTCATGTATGCATCAGCAAAGTAATCGACGTCATTTGCTTTCTCAGACATTGCTTTATCGATCTCATCGATCAGCGGTAAAACGTTCTTGATCACGCTCAAGCGCTCATCATTTTCCACTGCTTCGATTATCGGGATCATCCCGAACGGGTTAGCTTGTCGAACACCGAAATTACTTGTATTGCGACTAGTATCAGATTCCCATTGATAACGTTCAGAAAATACCGTGATCTTATAGTTAGCAGATGCTCCGACATGTCCATATCGGACTGCGTACAACGGCTTATGCGCCACTGTATTGTCATAAATCACGAATGTATCGAGTGGTAATGCGTCAGTAACGTAGATCTCGCTGTCGTGACTATAGACATAAAAATAAGCCCTGCCAAAAATACAGGACTCTTTCCAGACACGAGCGATCACACTATCCATTTTGCGTGACACATTGAACTGAGATAGCGATTTATTACCTAGATCTTCTGGCAACGTGATCTGAACAGGTTTACCAACAGAAAAACCGGTGAACGTGTCGACTAACTTTTTTGGATAATTCAAAACAAGGCGGTTGTCTGGTTTGTTATTTGGTTTTTGCTTAGCTTTCACGATAGCGTCGTGATCCGCTTTGTAATATCTGCGCATTTTTGCGTACTCACGAGCAAGTTGCTCATTTTCTAAGATAAAGCGCATGACATCAGCTTGCGTGATCTCCTGTTCGCTATCGTAATAAAAAACGTTGTCATCACTAACGATGCAACGATCATTCAAATATTTCACTAGATACCCTCCTTGCGTAGTTTGATATTTCTTTGTTTCTTGACGTATAAGACTTTCATTGCAAAATACCGGTCAGCGTCTAAGCAGTGATCGTGTTCTTTGACGACTGCATCTTCACCACGATCAGCAGCTTTCTTATCCCACATATAAGACCCAAATTCTTTGAGCGTGTACTGACTAGCTTCTGTCCATTTCATTTTTCCTAAATTCATTTGCGTCATCATGAAACGAACGCCGTCAAGAACGTTGTTATTAGCGTTGACGACTACAAAGCCACGATTTCGCAAAGCCTTTTTGAAAGAAGCAGCGGACGGGTCGACGATCAGCTTTACATTTTTACGGCTAAGATCATGCTCAAAGAAGAAATCTTCGAGATCATCGATGTATTGCTCGTCTGTCTTCTGTCGTCCGGTTTCACGGCCGGAATAATAGTACTCGGCATTGTTGTACCAAGTACCCTTAAATAAGCTCCACAGCTTAAATACAGTCGCATTTTGCGTACCGTAATCGATGCTGATCCATTGCTTTTCCCAAACCGTGTCTTTTGGGATGTCGACCACCATTTTTTCCCGGTCAAAGTTGTCATAAACCAAGCCATCGGCCATAGCCCACTGCCCCAGAATGTATCGCAGATAAAACACGCCAGAATACATAGAGTCGTAGCGCCTTAGTGTTTCTTCAGATAGTGAAGGATTATCCTTCATCAAGAAATGAATCCGGATCGCATTCTTCTTTGCCAACTGATCTATCCACTGCAATTTGAACCAATGATACGGTGAATCCGGGTTACAGTTGAACCACGCTTTTGACCCTTCAACAGACAGACGGGATGTCGCTTGTGCCACGAAACTTTCCGGCATCAAAGCAACTTCATCAAAAAAGAACCCGCCCAAGGTGATACCTTGGACCAGGTCCTGGGATGCTTCATTAGTCCCACCAAAAAGGAAAAAGTAGTTCGTTTTCCCGTTTTTAGAGACCGTCAACATATTTTCTGATTGATTATCCTTAACGTGGTAATGCTCAGAGATAAGCATTCGTTTTAGATCTCGGATAACGTTCCGGCGAAGTGATCCAATCGTTTTTCCGGCCATCCCAAAATTGACGCCATCGAAATTCATCATCGCCCAGCGAACGTAAGAAAACGACATGATGACTGTTTTCCCAGCACGAACAGAGCCATCAGCTATGATCGCGAACTTGTCTTTATACTGCGGTGATTGCCACCAGAAAAGCACCTGTAGCTGTTTTTTCGAGAAAGGTTTGAACGTGAATTTGACGTTAAGCTTCGATTTCGTCTTCATCGCCAAAAACTCCCTTCATCCCTTCAGCAACAGCACTTGCCAGGTCGTCTGTTCGAACTTCGTCTTCATCAGTTCCAAATTCTTCTTGTCTAATTTGTACTTCAAAAGCATTGAGCATTGCTTTAGCTTCAGCTGAATCAGCATCTGCTTTGAGCTTACGAACTTGTTCTGCGACGAGTGGATCGTTGCCTGGATAACGTTTCATGATTTCTTTTGCTGCACTTATACGAGTCTTCATGTCTGCTTCTTTTTTCTCTTCAGCATAGCTTTTGCCAAACTGGACAAAGACTGTTTCTTTTGTCTCGCCACGCATGACAGCAGTTAAGAACTCTAACACTTCTTTTGCATCTGCAATCTTATGAGACTCGATTTCAGCCATTTTAACGTCTATATAGGCTTTTATGTTGGGTTTTGTTAGGTTCTCAGCTCCTACAAATCTCGCTGACTTATCCGAATAACCAGCTTTTATTGCTGCCTGTGTTGCGTTCCCGGACTTAAGATATTCATCAGCGAACGCTTTTTGCTTAGGTGTTAGCTTCTTCACATCATTTCACCCACCTCCGATTTTTTAAGTAAAATAAAAAGCCAGCTGTTGTAGCTGACTGTAGAATATTATTAAAATAAAGACCCGGGCCGGACTCGAACCGACTAGCATTACGCTACTCTTCAATACCGGGTCATTTTGCCACACTCGGCATTTACGTGGCAAGGACTTATCGCGCCCACACGTCGCACTTATTTAATGACGCAACGACACGTCAGAATGCAATTAAGATCACCTAAAAGAAAGAAGTTTCTATCCCATTTCGGGACACTATCATAATAACCCGTTTGTGCTCTTACTGCGCTCTACTAATAGTATGACAGCGCTCTACCAATCATATAGTTTTCACTCTTAGATCTATCTTGTTTCTTTGAACACATAATCTTTCAGCAAACTCTATACATGCGGCTATCTTTAACTGATAGTATCGAGCAGTACTATATTGCACTTTCTGAGCTACTTGCCAGTCTGCTAAGCCTTCGATATAGCGATAGTAAAGTATCAACTGATAAGTGTTGCTACAGTGATTTAAAGCGACGCTCACATCTTCTAAAATAGACTTAGCTTTTGCTGACTCGCTACTAACATATTTGACGACCATGTTTTCTTGGCCATTACCTGGACTAGGTGCTTTAGGCATACCGTCCATGCTGACAGAGCGGAAGAAACTACGCTGTTTATCAGCCAACCGCAATAGCCTTTCAAGATCCTTATCAAAAAATTTTTTGACTTTTTCAGCAGTCGCGACTTCATCGAGATCAGGAATTAAATCAATCAAGTCCATTCGTCCGCCCTCCTATGTTATAATTAGATAGCGAATATTTGTTTGGAGAGCGACTGCAGTGACTGCGGTCGTTTTCTATTTGACTGCGATCACCTTGTAACGTCTTCTTAGTAGTGACTTCTTTTGTCTAGCTATCATGACAGTTGAAACATTACAGCCTACAAAATCAGCAACTTCTTGTGCTATTCCAAATTCATGTTTTTCGCCAGTCTGCGTATCAAATAGATACCATGTCTTGAAGTAACGATTTTCTTTCTTACCTTTTGGCTTATATCTTTTGCCACCAGACTTGCTCCAATCAATCTTCTTCTCACCTTTTTTAGGCATACCAACTAACTTGATATACACTTCAAAGGCTTCTGCGATTAGTTTATCTTCTGGATGTTTTTTAACGTATTTCTTCATCTCGCATCGTTCATTTGATAGCACATCACCAAATTTTTTACTCAAGATATCGACTGCTATTGCGAACTTCATTTTCTCATCCTCAATAGATCTACGATCTCATCCAGTTTGATCATGCATTGAACAAGAAAAATCAGGATAAAAAAGCCGAGATCTACCAACACTTTAAAAAATTCACCACTAAACTGATGCCACAGAGTAAACCCACATAGTGCAATAAAACCTAAAATAGTTGCTGCATTCCAAATTTTTCTTAACATGTCACACCCTCCTAAAAAAAGTCGTTGTAATACATGACCGCCCACATGATAAACATCCCGATTGCCGTACCTAATAGCGCAAAAAACATTAATAACCAGCCCATATTCTACCTCTCCATATCCTGTGTAATTTTTTGAAATTCTAGCTCAAGTAGATTCCATTGACGTTTAAAGTCAGCGTATACTTCTTCCCACGGCTCATCCTCAGTCCAAGCTTTACGCAATACCTTAGCCATATTCTCTTTGATTTTGTCACGTCTTACTTGCCTTTCCGAGTCAGCCATCACTCCTGTATACTTATCTTCGATACCTTGCAGATAACCGACCGATACACCAAAGTAATCAGCAAGCTTTTTCCAAGTTTCAAGCTTAGGTTCTGTTTTTCCATTTTCATAATTGTTAAGTGTTCCTCGCTTAATACCTGTCTCATCTTGTATCTGGTCTAGTGTTTTTCCTTTTTGTTTGCGAAACTCTCTAATTCTGTTTCCCAACTTGTTCACGCTCCTTTGCTCGTTCTAGCTTCTTCTGACGTCGTTTGCGCTTATCACGCTTGCGACTGCGTTTCTTTCCTGTCATTTTCTTTCCTCACTTCCTATCATGCACAAATGCTAACAGCGCTAGTAGCAAGAACAGCAATGTCAGCACTAGCCACTTATACACCAACACCAGCATTTTCGCTCTCCTTTCTAGCGATCATATCTTGTGCGATCTCATCTTGATATCTGATTATGGCTACCATGATCCCTACCACAAGCGGATGTGCATCGTAGCGTTTTTCGATCCTTCCTGTCGTATTGACTACCCATTTCCAATACTCTGCTGAATCGATCGGATAGTTTTTCAGCATGATATTAGCTGCGTTCATCCAATTCATGACATCTTTAAAAAACTTTTCCCAATCCATTGCTATACCCCCTCTATCTTGATATAGATCCCTGGTACTTCAGACCAAAACTTTTCAACGTGTAAACCCGCGATCAACTTATCGTCTTCCCAAAAGCCAAGATCTGTCATGCAGTCTTGAAGTAGCTTCATCATATTGTCTAAGTCAGGCTTAGTTGTTTTGTAACTCCCATCCTCGTGACTACCATTCGGATATAGCCATTTAACTTGTAAGATAACCAACTTTTTAAATCTTGTTTCCGGAACAAACTTCGCTAAATGAGCTGTCAACTTTTCTCGTACTGCTTTCAATTCTGCTGGTTCATAAAATACTGGCTTACCATTCTTTGCGACAGTCACTTTTTTCTGTTGATGCGTCGTGTTTGGGATATCCTTCATTGGCACAAAAAATTCCATTATTCATCGCCTTCTTCCTTTACTCCATGCCATTTTCCAGTTTTTTTGTCATACTCAATCATTTTCGCTGTACGTTGCAAGAAGTGAAATAACCATTCAATGACATCGTCTTGCTCAAGCAACCAATTCACAACTTCACTTTTTCTTAATTCAAATCGTTCATTCGGTAATCTGTGATACAATTCTGGCATTTCTCGCACGACATCTAGTTTTTTACTGATCCGTCTTTTTTTCATCATTTGTCACACCTTGTTTATCTCTATTTTTTTATCTTTTCACTTTTGTCACGACCAAAACTTGTCACTCGTCGTGTCCATTCATATCTATCCCAAAACTTGGGAGATATGAATGACACCGATGACAGTTGCTGTGACAAGGTTTTGGCGTTGTCATTCACTGTCATTTCTTCTTAGATATGACCGGAACTGTCACTTGTCATTTCTATTTAGCTATGACGATAGAATTTTATTATTTAATCATTAGTTTTTATCAAATACCCACCTTCGACCTTAAAAGAATCTATCTTCTTGACTCTGTTGTATACAGAGGTTCTTTGTATTTCGAGATAATCAGCTATCTGCTTAACTTCTACAGGTCCACCGTTCATGCTTAAAGCATTAAACGCACTCTCCACTTCTTGTTTTGACTTGTCAGCTCTTTCTTGATTTGACTTCTGAGTTCCTTTTTTCCATTTTTCTCTTACGTCTTCTTCTGGATTGATATCTTGTAAACTTTCGTCAAGCATGTGAATTGGATATTTGAACCAGGCATTTACCGGAGTAAATTTAGGAAATTCACGCAGCGTCCCTTCCAAACGCCATGCGGTAGCTTGTCTTACCATCGTTACTGCAAGATCTTTTTGCTCGTTGATATATTTCAACTTTTCCGGATCTTGAATAGCTTTCATCAAGTGTTTACCCATTTCTGATTTACTGAAGATATCGTCTTGGCCAACCTCTGAATAAGCTGGGTTATACGTCTTGATTGCTCCTGCGTATACGTTACAGATTGCATCATTTTCACGTTGCTTGTACCTGTTCTCGTCGACCGGCAATTCTATCAAGTCTAAGATTGCGTCTGGATCTCGTGCAAAAACTCCAGAACCAGAAGAACGATCGATCGAACTTTTGCCACTTTGAGCACCTTTTGAATGGTGGTGAGCATAGATAACCGAACACTGCAGTTCTGTAGCAATCATGTCGAACTGATTAACAAAAACCGACATGTCATGAGCGTTGTTTTCATCCCCAGTCAATACTTTATAGATCGGATCGATTATGACTGCGATGTAGTCTGATTTTTGTGCTCTCCGGATAAGTTTTGGTGCTAGCTTGTCCATCGGGCTTGTCTTACCACGTAAATTCCAGACATCGATATTACCCACGTTGTCATGTCCACGTCCTAACTCTTTGTAGATATCGGCAAAACGTTTTTTAGCTGATCGTTCGTCCAGCTCAAGGTTCACATATAAAACTTTTCCTTGCTGACACTTGAAGCCGAACCACTCCCAGCCTTCAGCGATCGCAATAGCTAACTGAATAAGGGAAAATGATTTACCAGCTTTTGAAGGGCCAGCTATCAGCATCTTATGCCCTTGACGAAGAACACCTTGAATCAATTCCGGCGCAAGTACGATCGGTTCATCAAAGAGGTCTGCCATGTTTTCCATTTCTGGCAAATTATCATTCATATCTTCGATGTATTCCTTCCAATCTTCCCAACTAGCTTGACCAATATTTTTTGCCACCAAGAATTGTTTTTTACCAGCACGTTCAAATCCAGGGAGACGCGTTAAACGTGAAGGATTTTTGTTTTGCTTATCGATAAATAGCCCGTTTTTTTCAACGATCTTATACAGGTAGTCGACACGTTCTTGATACTCACCATAGTTAGCAGCGTCTACTTTTACTACTGCGTGCAAACTCTTACCGCCGGAATAAGTCAATGTTGCGATCGGTAATTCGAGCTTGCGCAGAATCTCGTTTTGCTTGGCCACGTCCATGTTGTCGGACTCGATCAAAGCGTAACGAAAATCAATAACGTTCTCGTTTTTAACCCCTTTCCCGTCAAGCGGATTGAATCTGATCCAGGCACCTGCTTGTTCGTTTGGATCACCTAGAACTGCACCGATATCTTTTGTTTGCTTAAGCTTTTCAATGATCGTTCCGGCGGTCCAAGTGTATACACCTTGTGTTGGTAACCATTTCTCTTTGTCGCCATGTTGACTTAAGTAAGCATCGTTGACAAATCCGACAATGTCATCAGCTCGAAAAAGAGTCTCGAAATAATCAGTGATCTGTTTGATTGGATCCCAATTTTTAGGTTCTTTGACTTCTTCACCTAAAATGTAATCAGTATTCACAACTTGATAGCCACGATCGATATCAGATGCAACAAAGCTATCGTTCCAGCCAAAGCTAGTAGTATCGCTGGACGGTGGCTTCCAGCCACCTTCTTTGGCTAATTGTGTGATCGTTGCTCCAGTAACTGGTTTAGCAGATCCGTTGAATTTCTCCCACTTCTTTTCTGTTTCACCATCGTGATAACGAGCCATATCGCGTTGACTCCAGCTATCCCAATCACTGAGCGAGTAGCCTTCATGCTTCAAAGCGAAGCCCACATTTAGCCATTCTTGGTAATTTAAAGTTGCTGGATCGATATAGTCTAGTAGCTCGACTAAGTTCAATTTATTTTCCAAAGGCTACTCCCTCCTCCCATTTCCAAATTTTTCTTTGATAGTGTTAAACGCTGCGTTCCAGCCGTCGTTATAACCAAGATCGTAAGCAGTAGTCACACGTTCATTCATATTTGCTTCGATATTTTCAATTCGTTCACGTTCATCTGCGAAAATGCCGGCAATTTCTTCTTGAATGTCTTTCATGTTCATCCCTCCTCATATTTTTTGAATCGATTCAATGCCCGGACTCAGAATCGAACTGAGATTTTTACTGTAAATAAATCTTTTTCGTAGGCTTGTTTTGGTGGAATGTGTGGCACCAGCCCCGGGCGTGATCCCCACAGTAAAAACTGTGAGGAAAATATTTTTTTAATTTGGTTGATACTCTGCCGGTATGATCCCAGCAGGAATGCGCCAACCATTGGCTGCGATTCGATTTATCAATTTAGTTGCATGTTCAAATTGCCAAGTACCAACATGATTGAAACCTCGTCCTTCTAAAAACCTGATTTGTTTTGGAGTCGTTAGGCCAGCATCACGACGTTTGCTGAGTCTTTCAAGTAGCATTTCTGCTTTACCGGCATTTTCGATATCATCTGGATAGATCCCCAGTTTTTCAAGCGCTTTGATCTGCTTGTCTGTTGGTGGCCCCATTTGAAAACCAAAGGCCGGCACAAAATCGGTTAGATCTGAAGCTTGGATCGATAACTCGAATTGCAAAGGATCAACAAGCTTACGTTTGCGACGTTTCATTTCTGTTAGCTGTTCAGCTAAAGCTTGTTCACGTTCTGCGACAACATCTTTTTGAGCTTGCTCTTCAGCTAACTCTAAATCGATTGCTGTCCCGGCTTCTTCGATATTTTCAGTCATCTTCTTAGCGACTTTTTCATCGGTGGCTATCAAATGCGCTGGATGACAGAGTTCGTGACGTTCTGTGTGCCACAAAAAGTCTAGTAGAAGCAGTTCTTCTTTACCTGGTGCAAGTCGAGTACCACGACCCACCATTTGGCTATATAGCGCTCTGACTTTAGTTGGTCGAAGCACGACCACGCAGTCGACATCTGGACAGTCCCAGCCTTCAGTCAGCAACATAGAATTACACAAGACGTTATACTTGTTATTCTCAAAGTCAGTTAGAATTTGCTCGCGATCTTGTGACTCTCCGTTTACTTCTGCAGCTTTAAAACCGTGCTCGTTTAAGATGTCCCGGAACTTTTGTGACGTTTTGACTAGTGGCAGGAACACAACTGTTTTACGATCTTTACACTGCTTTTCCATTTCTGTAGCGATCTGCTCAAGGTAAGGATCTAACGCTGTCCCTAGATCTTTCGTTGAAAAATCTCCAGCTTGTTGTTTTACAGCGGATAGATCTAACTTGAGCGGGATCGTTAAAGCTTTGATCGGTGATAGATATTTAGCCCTTATTGCTTCAGCTAAGCCGTATTCATAGGCCAAGCTATCGAAGTATGAGCCTAAATTTTTCATATCGCCCCGGTCCGGTGTTGCAGTAACGCCTAACACATTTGCACTCTCGAAGTGTTTTAGTACTCGTTGATAGCCATCAGAAATACAATGGTGCGCTTCATCGATAACGATCGTATCAAAAAAGTCCGGTGAAAATTTTTCTAAGCGTTTTGGACGTTGTAAAGTTTGTACTGACCCGACAACTACTCGATAGAAACTGTTAAGACTTGTCTGCTCTGCTTTTTCAGTTGCTGTCTTTAGGCCTGTTGATTTGTAAAGCTTATCTGCAGCTTGCTCTAATAACTCACCGCGATGTGCCAAAACTAAAACACGCTCGCCTAATTTGACCCGGTCTTCTATGATCTTGGAAAACACGATCGTCTTACCGGTTCCGGTTGGCAAGACTAGCAACGTGCGTTTGTTGCCTTTTTCCCATTCTTCTTGCACTTTCTTTCTTGATTCTTCTTGATAGGGTCTTAATTCCATACGATCACCTTCCTATGCAAGGATCGTGATCTTGCCACTCTGAATTTCAGCTTGCAACGCTTTTTCAAAGTATTCTTTGATGTTTTGAATTGCTTTATTTCTCCAGATCCCACCATCTGCTTCAAACAGTGCACAACGTGGTCCTTCTTTCATTCGGAATACAAATTTTGATTCGGGCTGCTTTACTTCATTGAATGTCCGATAAGGTGCTAAAGTAACTGGATTTGGAACTTTAACGTCAACTTTCGAAGCAACACCTTGATTGATCGTTACCGCCTGAGATACACCATCATCTCCAACAGTCTTAACAGAATCTTCACTGATATTTCCAACCACTTTCAGCAAGATCTCACGGTCTGAGCTATCCGTGAAGATAGATTGCAACTTGATATTGAATTCTTCTGAATTGTAAAAGTAATCAAAGTTGAACGCTGGTACGATCGCATTAACTTCAGCTAATCGTTCTCGACTACCATTTACTTCTAATTGCCCTTCTAAAAACACAGTTTGTTCATCTTTGACCGTTAAAATAAGTCGATCATCTTTTCGATCTAGTTCAGACTTGATGTAATCAACTAAGCTAGATAATGTGTTCAGATTTAAACTTTGTTTGGCAGTATATGCTACTGGATCTACTCGATGTGCAGTTCCCTCGCTATCGATCACATACGGGATCTCTTCAATAAACACAACACGACTTTCCGGCTCAATACCGTTATTTGTTAAAAAACTTAATGCTTCTTCTGTTAAACTCATAGCTCTTACCCCCGTTTTTCTTGTAGATCAATTACTTTAGCTTTAGTTTCTTTCTCGACCACGTCTACTGGTTTGCCAACGTCGGTCTTTAATTGGCTATCTTCTGGATCAAAGTAAGTTTGTCCTGGTGCTCCAGAGTTAAGTTCATGAGCTTCGATCCGTCCAGTCTTGATATCCTTACCAGTTAAAACAGTCGTTTCGACTTCTTCTGTTGGGGCTAATACCGACTTGATCCCGGTGGCCAAGTTTACCGTTTGGCGTTTTTCGTCCGGTGTAAACCCTAACGTGATCGTGATCGTACGCTTCCGCTTTGCGGGAACATTTGGATCATGGATGTTCTTGAATACTGCTTCTAGTTCCTTATCTAACTTCTCTTGGATAGCTCCGTAAGCCATCCGTGATAAATTCAAATCGATCTCTTTTGACATTATGCTTACCTCCTAAAATGCCCCTGGTGTAAAACTGCCTTGCGTAGGTTGTTGTGGTTGTGCTGGTGCAGGCTGTACTGGTTGAGCCGGTTGTTGTGGCTGTGGCTGTACCGGTGTAGCTTGAACCGGTTGAACTTGCATAGGTTGCTGTGCGCTAGCGATCTCTGGTGCGTCCGGTTTAAGGAACTTGTTAGGTCTGTTGTTCGAACGATCGTTACCGCTATTATCTTTATAGTAATTTACTTCTAATTCTGCATATCCTGAGCTACCAACAACTGCATTCCAATTTGGCATAAAAGCTTGGCCAATCGTTGGATTTTGACCAATTGCAGCAAAGAACTCAGTCAATTTCCATTGCATACGTTTTAACAAGTACAAGCGTTCTTTTACTGTTGTCTTCCCTTTAGTACCGACAAATTCCATTTCGATCTCGGCGTAAGGTGTGCCGTTAGGAATTTTGTCTGACTTACCATCATAGATCTTGCGTTCAAAATTTTTGACAGTAAACTTGCAAACGCCTGGATCAAGAACAACAAACTCGCTTTCTTCTGCAACAAAGCCGCCGTCCCATGTTAAAAATTCATTTTCTGCTGTATTCATTTTTTGTCCTCCTAATTATTTAAAAAATTCAAAGCTTCATCCCATTTAGAAACTAAATGAGCCCACAGATCTTGCGGAACGTTCTCAGCCGGCGTTCCTTCCGGCATAAAACCTGCATTATAGATAATCTTCATGACATCTTGAGTGGACAATTGACTCAATCTCATTAAATCAGCAACGTCTTGTGGAATAGCTGTAGGTATCGTTTCTGTATATTCTGGTGCCGGTGCATTTTCCGGTGGCGCTTGTCGCACTTCTTGTTGTGGTGGTTCTTCCGGTAATGGTACTTGTTGTTGAATTGGTGGTGCCTGTTGTACAGTTGATTGTTGTACCGGTTGTACTTGCGGTGCTGGTTTGGCTTGTGGCATCGCTTGTTCAAGTTGAACTCTGATCTGTTCATAATCAAATGGAAGCTCATCAGCAAGCCCTAAGCGATTTTTAGCATCCCAGGTCGGTTTATGTGTCGTATACATTACACGTTGGCCACCAGTCGCTTTCTTACTATTAGTCTTACTATCTGTAATGACAGTCGTCTTAAAATTGGCAAACAAGATCATATCCGCCCATTCTTTGACTAGTGAAGCATCACGTCGTTCTAACTTCAGTACATAGCGATCAAACGCTCCTAGTTCATCTGGTAATTCATGCTTCTTAGTTTCTGAATGAGCTAGAAGAACAACGTTGTAATTTAACTCAACTAGTTCACTTAGTTTATTTAAAAGCTTCCCAATCTCATCTGCTAAAGCAACATAGCGTGTACCATAACTAGAAGCATCGATCGCATCCCAGTTATTTTTAGCCATCAAATGTTGTTTGGCCAAATTTTCGGCCCAATCCATCGTATCGATCACAACAGTTCTAGCAATGCCTGAAGTGCTTTTTAAATACTCAAGTTCTTCAAGCAGCATTGTCCAACTAGTTGGATCAGGTAACTTTTGGCTATCGATAAAGTTTGTTGAACCTTCAGTATCGATGTAGATGGGTTGCGGAAAATTATTAGCAAATGTTGTCTTCCCGATTCCTTCTGGGCCATATACGACTACTTTTAAAGCTTTTGTTTGTCGTGTACTTGTGACTGTAAAATCCATTTAAAACGCTCCTTTCGCCGACCAGTCATTTGCTGGCGGTGTAGTTGTTTTGTTTAGAGTTTCGTTTTTGACTGCATAGCCATCTTCGATGATGATCTCGCACTCATCACCAACTGAAACTCGAGTAGCGATTGCTTGTAGTCCTTCTTGCTCAAGCCATGCACCAAATTCTTGTAACGTAGTCATATCCATTTGCTCAAGCTTATCCAACAAAACAAAACCGCATTCTGGCTTGAGTTTTCGAACAATCGCAGTCGAAACTTTCAACTGGTCAGAGCCAGACATGTTATCCCATTTTTGACCTTTGTAGATCAATTCACCTTCTTGAACTGACAAGCCTGGCAATGGTAACGGTGCTTGATCTAATAATGCTGTACGTTGTTCACGAATGTTATCGATCTTTACAGTAAGCTCTTCGTATTTTTCTTTGTACTCCGCAGCGTCCATCTCAGCTTTTTCTTTATCAGAATTAGCCCGGACTTTTCGATTGATCTCATCGATATCAGCAATATTCTTTTGAAGTTCTTCAGTCGACTCATCTTGTAAGTCAAGTGCTGACTTTTGAGCGATCTCTAAGTTTTGTGCTGTTTGCTGATGTCGAGACTCGTATTCTGCGAGTTGTTGACGTAAACGTGCTAACTCTGCTTCTTCTTGATCGTACTGATTCTTAATAAGCGTTAAATTTTCGCGTTTACGCTGATTTTCGCCGTTTCTGGCAAGGATCGCTTGTTGTTGCTCGATAAGTTCAGTTACAGATACCAGTTCTTTGGGGGCTTCTGGATAATATGGTTGCTCTTTAGCGTATTTCGCTTTTTGATCTGCAATTTGTCCGACCATTCGGCGATCGTTATATAGAGTAGCTTCTTGGTTATCCAATTCAATCAACTGTGGACCGACTCCGATAATCTGCAGTAAGATCGTAGCTTTTTCCTTAGCTGTTGACTCCATGAATTTTGGCAAGTCGATAGCAAGCTCTTCTACAAAGCTATTAAGCAACTGCTGGCCACCTTTTTGTCCGTTAGGGTCAATTACCTTCAAACTTGAGTTCTTACCCTTACGTTCAACGATAAGGCCGTTATTCATTGTGATATGCAAGCTTGGTGGTGTAACAGATCCTTCACGATTAGGTTTAGATGGTTTATGCTTGTTACCACCTAACGCCCATGCGATCGCGTCTAAAACGCTTGTCTTGCCTTGATTGTTATTTCCACCGATGATCGTCAAACCGTTTTGGTTAGGTTCAATGACTGCAGCTTTAACGCGTTTGACGTTTTCTATTTCGAGTCTATTGATTTTAGTCGGCATCGCGTGTCACCACCTTTTCTTGAATGTTAGTTGCTAGATCAACAATCTCTGATGGCAAACGCATTGTCATACCTACTAACAACTCAGCAAGCCCCAATACAGTACCTTGGTTAGCAATAACGACATCGCTGTGACTGCTACCTCCGAATTTTGAAGCTGTGATAATGATATCGGTGTACCCTTCGCTTTGTAATGTCTTCATCATCTCTTTGATGAGCTCTGCTTGTTTTTTTTGTTCCTTGTTCATTTTGTTCACCTCGTGATATAATTGATTTGTGATATATTTGATTTTTTTGACCGCCTATTTTAAGGCGGTTTTTTCTTTTTTATAACCTCGCCTTGGTTGTTCGTATACGATGTTATTCATATCAAAAATCAAAACATTTCCTTTTTGATACGAAGGCTCAAAACGATAACCAATATTTGATAAGTCTACTGATTTATTAACCTCCTTTAATAACTTTGCAAATACGTTTGAAAAAATATGCCTTGATTTTGTATATAGTCGCGGACTAAACATATTCTTCAAATAGAATCTTCCTTGTTTAAATTCTTCATAAAATTCAAACATTAATTCCCCCGTATCTTTTGAAAAACCAACATCAGCATACTGGTATTTACTCGTCACATATTTAAAACAGGTTGTACTAAGGAAG
This sequence comes from uncultured Ligilactobacillus sp., assembly GCF_948826705.1. Lineage (NCBI taxonomy): Bacteria > Bacillati > Bacillota > Bacilli > Lactobacillales > Lactobacillaceae > Ligilactobacillus > uncultured Ligilactobacillus sp. The sequence continues at coordinate 7,700 of NZ_CAQLEL010000077.1, read as the reverse complement.
ATCGATGTATCATTAATTTGAATGTATGTTTTCCCTAAATCAGGGCAAATTTCTTTTTTCCCTGGTTCAGGTTCGTCACTTTTAATTTTTACAAAATTTCCATATGGTGTTTTCATGTTGCCTCATTTTTCCTTTCTTTTATGGCTTGAATAGCCAGTCTAGGCCTCGAGTCCACGTTTCGTCTCGTGCACTTGCGATCACTGTGACGATCATCGCCAAGATCGCAGACCATCCAAAGACCCACTCTTCATCAGGTAAGAATCCTGCCAGCATTACACCAGCCAGGATCGCTACCAGATAACTGCTATTAAATTTCATTCTTTACCACCTCCCTTCATCGATACCTAAGTTCTTCATTTTTTTAAACCGGTTAGCTGATTTCCAAATCAAGAACTCTTGATAACGATCCTCATCGATCCAAACTTCTTGAGTTGAAGGATGGATATACGCATCCCAAAACTCAGATTTTCGAAGCTCCTCTATTCGCCTGTGATAGGTAGATTCGCTTTGTGCGTATTTTTCCATGAACTGTTCTTTATTTAGCCAATTCCTTGCCATATTTTTTCACCACCTATCTGATCTTGAAATCAGAAATGATTTTCAAAATGATTTTGTTTCCGCGTGGATTCTTCTTGCGACCGGACAAGTAGTCGCTCATGTCTTGTTTTGCGATTCCGTACATTGCAGCTAAATCCGCAATCGTAATGTCGTTCGCATTCAAGTATTGAATGATGCGTTCACGCCCTTCTAGTGTTTCTGGCATTATCTAAACTTCCTTTCTTTGATATAATTTGATCATCTCCTATGCAAAGGAGGTGACGTTTATGACTCCTGATAATATTGCTAATCTCATTTCCGAGCTAACAGCAAAATTGATTGATAAAAAATTAACAATTGGCTGTCCAATGTGTCATAAGCCAATAGAGACAACTCCGATTGGCCATAACTCTTGCACGCATTGTGGATACGAGTTTGACATAAATCTAAATCTGACTATCACTGAAACTGATTAAAAGATTGGAAATTGTTTTTTCACCATTTCTAAATATCGTTCTTCAATCTCTTTCAGTGAGTCATTTTCTTTTACAGGAAGTGTGACGGTATATTCAGGTGTTTTAGAAGCTGGTACATCCGCCAATGTATCAGCTTCTTTTTTATTTTCTAGCATGTATCTCACCTTCTTTATTTGATAAGTTCTAAATACTCTTTTAGCTTCTGAACGCCAGCTTCAAAATACACCCACTGAGCTACTTCTTTAGCCGAGTATTTCGATTTACTGATTATCCAGCGCCCGTATTTGTTTTGCTCTGGTTGCTCAGCTTTTAAACCTATTCGATTAGCATATTCACCGACTTTTGCTGGATAAGGTTTACCCGCTTTTGTTAGAATACCCAATCGTTCAGCAACTTCCGAAGCAGTATACTCAACACTTTCCACTTCCATCGAAGGGATTACCATCTCACCAACTAGCTCTTTTCCAGCACGATTTAACATCAATTCTCTGTGTCGCTGGCTCTTTGTTGCCATTGCGATCTTGTACATCAGCTGGGCACGTCTTGTTGCTGCGTTTTGTTCCATGATCTCCAAACGCTTATCAGCTAATAAGGCTTTATTTTCTGACTGGATCGACTGTCGCATTGCAAAGTAATTGTCGACTAGCTGATCGTAAATTTCCCATGCTGTATCATCTTCTAAGATCTTGAGCAGTTTAGAGTAACCACGTTCAGATAGAAGATAAATATTGTTGGAATTACCCCATTGTGCCTTGGTAAAGCCATACTCTGAAAACAGGTCGTTTGAAACGACTTGTTTTAAATCAAGAACATCTACACCTTCTTTAAATCTCGACTTGTTACGATTGATAAGTTCATTGATTCGCTTAACTGTACTTTGATGAATCTCAGCAATGTCTTTAACCAACATTGATTTCTTTCCTTCACCGAAACCACCTTCGATTCCAGTAAATTTAAAGTCACCTACTTTTTCTTGTCCTAGGACTTTTAAAGAATTCATAATTACACCGCCTTTTATACTCATTAATGAGTATTTTTTTATTTAAAAAAAATGAACTCAACGGGAATTCCGTATAATTCGCTCATCTTTTTTAGCATATCTATCCTTACAGACCCCACATTATTTTCATATTGCGATAACGTTTGGTAGCTAATACCTAACTTTTCGGCTGCCTCCATTTGTGTTAAACCCGCATTCTTTCGAGCAGCACTTAATTTTATTGGTGGTACTGATTGCAACTCTCTCACCTCTAAACTTTCTATTTTGAATTTTTCTTATCTTCTAATCGCTTTACCTCTTTTTTAGCACGAAGATATCTAAATTTGTAGTATCCCCACGCTAAGCCAAAAACTACCGATACACCTAAAAATACATAGTCAAAAGTATCTAACATTTTATTTTTATGTTATGATTAAGGGTGTCACAAATAAGGGGGCATCCCCTCCTTTCGTGGCTCTCAGAATGCTAGTGTTTAGGTTTGCGTTCTGAGTTTTTATCTTTTAATTGTAGCCTTAGTAACTTAGCTTCATACTCAGCTTTTAAAGCGTCTGCACGTTGCTTTCTTAGCTTATAGAAGAAGCTGATTACTAAGGCTATTTCGATTACCTTAATCATAACTTTCTCCTTTCCTAGTTGTTAAGGTCTTAATCAACCTTACAAACATAGTATATTACGCATTAATGAGTAAATCAACGATTTTTTCGTATTTTTTTGTATTTTTTTCAAATTATCGAGAAAATATGTTATATTTATTGTATAGAAAGGAGTTATGCTACATGGCTAGAACAGAGCTAACCCCCCAAGATATAGAATATAAAAAAGTTATATCTTCTAAATTGCAAAGACTTCTTAATTCATCTGGAAAAAAACAAATAGATATAACTAGGCAAACTGGGATACCAGCAAGCACATTAACAGGATATTTTAAAGGTACTCGACTACCTTCACCAAAGAATGTTGCGAAGTTAGCAAGCTTTTTCAATGTACCAGATTACGAAATAGATCCTAGATTTAAAAAAGATGACGGAAAAGAGTATATTGATCTCACTGGAATTTCCCAAACTGATTCTGAAGAAAAAATTTTCTCTTATGAAGGAAAAGAAGTACCTAAAAGAGACTTAGAACTAATTAGGCGTATTTTAGAGACTGGAGAATATGATGAGTAGGTGATTTTATGTATTATGAACAAGAAGATGTTCTTGATTATTTATTGTCTATCTGTAAGAAAAAGCATATTGAATGTTTTTGGCCATCTTCTCTTGATCCTTACACCCCACCTACAGCCTTACCAAGTAAAAGGCGCATTGTCATGAATCCAAAATGGCATAACCAAATAGCTATCCCATTTCAGTTAGCTCATGAAATGGCCCATATTTTAAATGGTGACGATACTAACTGGATTCGATACTATCAAGGTACATATCGTGGGGAATCTAGATTAGAGTACAACACTAATAAAACCGCTATTCGGATACTGCTATCGTATTTTGAAAATACTGATATTGCATATAACCCTGTAAGTTTCATGGATAGTTTTGCAATACCATCCCATCTAGGGAGCGCTGTTAGTGAAGAACTAGGCGCTTATTGTTGTGGAGTTAGAGATAAAATTGATTTCTACTCTATTTATTAAGCTAAAAATGTAAGCCCTAACGTTTTACGCTAGGTAATTTTTTGGGGTTTTACATTTTAGGTAATAAATAGTGTTATATTTGACCAAAAACTGATGTCGTAAAAAGCTGACAATAAAAAGGAGATGACATATTATGTCTAAACTAGTTAAACTCGTATTAGCCTTAACAACGATGGCCACTGCATTTATTTTTATCTTCATTGGAAATGCTGAAGCAAAAAGCCTAACCGTTTCCGGTTTAGATAAGAGTGGTGTGCTCAAAGCAAAACCATCATCCGTAAGCGAAGGTTTTGACTATTACACAATCAAAGGAAAAGCTAATAAAAATCAAACGGTTTATCTATTAGCTGATGAAGATGGAAATGATCCCAAGAATTACCAAGTTTGGGATAAAGTTAAGGCCGATAAAAAAGGGAACTTTTCTTTTGAAACAAGTTCAGCAAATAATTCTAAAGCTGTCTACTATGTCTCAACTGATAAAAAGTTAAAAAATAAGGAATCAGATGACATATTCAATGTTAAAAAAATCAAACAAAAAGTAAAAGTTATCCTTCCTGCTAATACTCAAAATAAAGAAGAAGCTAGTGAAAGTTCTGAGAAATCTGATGAGATTGATGTATCTAGGTACGAAGATATGAACTACACAGAATTCTTACGTAATCCTAAACAATACGAAAAGAAAATGGTTAAATTTACAGGTGTCGTAGCTCAATATGATGATGCTAATAGTCGTATGCTTGTAGCGTTTAATGGAGACCCAGACCAACTAGTTTATGTAGGCCTTGCCAAAAGCGTAAATACTGATCAACGATTTTTAGACGGAGACAACGTCACTCTGTACGGTAGTTTCAGAGGTGTTAATCCATATAGCACAAATGATGGCAGAGATAATTATGTTCCATGGGTATATGCAATTAAAATAGATAATCAAGGACAATAACATCAGCTAAAAATTTCCCTAACCCGTCCCCAGTGGCGGGTTTTAAAAGAACTATAAAAGAACATATATTCGAGAAAAGAGGAAAAATTATGTGGTTTAGACAAGAAAAGAATGGAAATTATCGGTATTTTGAAAGATACAAAAATCCTTACACCGAAAAATATAAAGTTCTCAGTATTTCCCTATCATCAAAAAGTCGCCAAGCTCAAAAAGAAGCTCAGTTAATCCTTAATAGAAAAATTCAAGCTAAGCTAGCTGAAACTCCAACAGAGGAACTGGTCAAAGGGGTTACATTTGATAAATTAGCCTATGAGTGGCTGGAAATATATAAGAAACAAGTTCGTAATTCGACTTTTGATTCAACTAAAAGTATTGTCAAAAAACTGTTAGAGGTCTTACCACCAGATGTCTTAGTCTCAAATATGACCCCAGCTTTGGTATCTAACACGTTAGAAAGACTGTTATATGACGATAAACACAACTTATCAAATAAGTACGTCCAGATTGTGAAATCTAAGCTAGGATCAATGTTACATTATGCTACGACCAAGAACTATATTCTATCTAATCCAGTAAACGAAGCCAAAATATCGTGGAAACAAAAAACTACTGCTCCCAAAATCAAAGATAAGTTTTTAGAAAAAGACGAACTCAAGGCTCTTCTTGATTATTCATATAAGAAAAATTTGCGCTATGCACTACTGGTCGAATGGTTATATTTAACAGGTATGCGTATCGGTGAGGCTCTAGCGCTCGATTGGTGCGATATAATAGTACGCAGTGGAAAATATATCGTCAGTGTCACAGGAACGCTAGAATACAAAAATATAGCCATTTCGGAGCAGTACAAATCAGACCAAACTAAAACTGCTGCCGGAATGCGCGAAATAACTTTACCTACTGCCGGAATAACTATATACGAAAAACTTAAGGCCTTAAACTACGACAATGGTGACTTTATTTTCCAAACATCAACTGGATCTGTTATCCAACCTTCATCATTCAATAGATTTTTAAGAAACGCCAAGAATGATCTCGGAATCGATAAGCCTGTGTCATCACATATTTTTAGACACACGCATATTTCCAAACTCGCAGAGCTAGGTGTGCCACTATATGTGATCCAAAATCGGGTCGGTCATGATTCTAGCGACATAACTAAAAAGATATATTTACATGTGACTGATAAAGCAAAAGAAAAACTGGATAGTAAACTTGATCAACTTTAAAGCAAGTTTGCATAATTTCTGCATAATATAGCATCATACACTGTAAAAATTAACTCTATCTAATTTTTTGCAAATAAAAAACCCTTGGAAATCAAGGGTTTTTAGCGTTTTATTAACGGCGACGTTCTGGAATACGAGCAGCCTTACCTTGTAATGCACGTAAGTAGTACAACTTAGCACGACGTACACGACCGTAACGTACAACTTCGATCTTGTCAACACGTGGTGTGTGCAATGGGAATGTACGTTCAACACCTACACCGTTACTGATTTTACGAACTGTATAAGTTTCTGAGATGCCTTCGCCACGACGCTTGATAACAACGCCTTCGAAGACTTGGATACGTTCACGCTTACCTTCAACGATACGAGCATGAACACGCACTGTATCACCAGCACGGAATTCTGGAATATCATTACGTAATTGAGATTCCGTAATCTTTTGGATCAATGGGTTTACTGACATTAATATGTTCTCCTTTTCCTCGATATTCATGTCCAGATACAGCGGAATATCGTTAATCATTGGCAAATAGCCAACAATTATCTTAACACACTCAAAATTGAATGTAAACATCAATTTTAAAATTTTGGTTTATCTAGCGGTGGTGCCGGTACTGGATGGGTCCCGATAAACTTCTCCATCCAGACCATATCATACCAAGTATCAAATTTGTAGCCACAGCTATGAAAGTGGCCGACTAGCTGATACCCTAAATGCTCATGAAAATGCATGCTGGCATAATCAACATGTACCTGCTCATCAGTAGCAGGAACACTAATACATGCATTGATATTTTGGATCCCTTGTCGTTTAAGCACTTTTTCTAACGCTTGATAGAGTTTTTTACCAATGCCCTCACCTCGACTGGCATGATCCAAATAGACCGTAACTTCAACGGCCCATTTGTATGCTTCCCGATGATTGAAAGGAGCAGCATAAGCAAAGCCAACTACGACATTATCTTTTACAGCCACTAAATAAGGGTACTTAGCTGTAGTCTTTTCGATCCTTTCAGTAAATTCGGACAGAGTCGGAACTTTATATTCAAAAGTGATCGCTGTTTCTTCAACATAATAAGCATAGATCTGACGTAAAGTTTCAGCATCAGCTTTTTGGACCGGTCTGATCAAAACTTCACTCATCGTCATTTACCTCAAGCGTCTTAAATTCCCGCAGCCATTTCTTCTCTTGTGCAGAAAGCTCGTAGTTCTCTAAAAGATCAGGCCGACGTTCATAGGTCCGGCGTAAAGCTTCCTTATTGCGCCATTCAGCGATTTTTTGATGATTACCACTTGTTAGGACTTCAGGCACTTTCATTCCTCTAAAATCAGCAGGACGGGTGTATTGTGGGTATTCGAGTAAGCCCATCGAAAATGAATCGCCTAAAGCTGACTCACGGTTACCTAAAACATCCGGCAATAAACGTACCGTCGCATCTATCACGACCATTGCACCTAATTCGCCTCCAGTCAAGACAAAATCACCTAATGAGATCTCATCTGTAACTCGTTCTCTGATCCGCTCATCATAGCCTTCATAATGTCCACAAATAAAAGTCAAATGTTTTTCTTGTGATAATTCTTCAGCAACTTTTTGATCAAATTTTCGACCAGCTGGATCTAATAAGATGACCTTTCCCAAGCCATCATTTTTAGCCGCGATCGCATCTAAAGCATCATAGATCGGTTGAGCTTGCAACAACATGCCAGCACCACCTCCATAAGGCGTATCGTCAACATGACGTTGCTTATTAGTCGTATAGTCACGAAAATCGGTCACTTCAACATCAAGTAGTTGCTTTTCGATCGCTTTACCTACGATCGATTGCGTCAATGGCCCCTTGAACATTTCGGGAAATAAACTTAAAATATCTATCTTCAT